>JAQGHH010000458.1 GCA_028288945.1 Phycisphaerales bacterium | reverse complement strand
CCGACCTCAACACCCCGGCCAAGTACCTCAGCCACGGCCAGCGCCAATGGCTGGAGATCAGCATGCTGATCGTCGCCGACCCCAAACTGTTGTTGGTCGACGAGCCTGCCGCCGGATTGACCGACCGCGAGACGGAACTGACGGCGGAGCTGCTCCTGGAGTTGAGGGACCATCACACGCTGATTGTCATCGAACACGACATGGACTTCGTCCGCCGCATCGGCAAGCGGATTACGGTGCTCAATGAAGGCAAGGTGCTGGCGGACGGGACGATGGATGAAGTACAAAAAGACCCGGCGGTGATTGAGGCGTATCTGGGAAGGTAAACGGAGCGAATCGAAAATCCGAAATCCGAACGCCGAAATCCGAATCAAACCCGAATGACGAAATCCGAATGGGGATTAGCCGCGAAGGCGCGAAAGGACGAAGAAAGCGGAAGAGAGCGAGATCGACGGTAATGCGCAAAATGATTGTTCCACTCATTCCAGGTTCATCGCATTCTTCGTCCCTTCGCGCCTTCTCGGCAAAGTCTTTTCTTCAGATTTCGGATTTGATTCGGACTTCGGCGTTCGGATTTCGAACTTTTGACGGCCACATACATGTTGAGCATTAATAGCCTTTCCTTCTCCTACGGCATGGTCCAGGCCCTGCGCGATGTGACGATGGTCATGCCGCAGGGGAAGGTGACGTGCGTGATGGGGCGCAACGGCGTGGGTAAGACCACGCTGATGAAGAACATCATGGGCCTGCTCCGGCAGACCGCCGGCGGCGTGGCGCTGGGCGGGGACGACGTGAGCGGGCTGCCGGCGTACAGGCGGGCGCGGGCGGGCATCGCGCTGGTGCCGCAGGGGAGGCAGATCTTCGCAAAGCTCTCCGTGATGGAAAACCTGCGCATCGGCCTTCAGGCCCGTACCGATGGGCGCAAGTCGATTCCCGAGGAAATATTCGAGCTGTTCCCGGTCCTGAAAACGATGGGAAAACGCATGGGCGGCGACCTCTCGGGCGGGCAACAGCAGCAACTGGCCATCGGCCGGGCCTTGGCCGGAGATCCCAAAGTCCTCCTGCTCGACGAGCCGACGGAAGGTATTCAGCCCAACATCATTCAGCAAATTGGAGCCGTGCTTCGGACGTTGGTGGGGCGCGGGATGACGGTCGTATTGGTGGAGCAGTATCTCGATTTCGTCCGCGAGTTCGGCCACGGCTTCTACATCATGAACCGCGGCCGCGTGGTCGCAGAGGGGCAGAGTGCGGAACTTGATACTGAAATGGTCAACCGGCATCTGAGCGTGTGATGCCGCGTGTCGCGACGGCAGGACGTGTGATGCCTGTATGCGGCGGTATTCCTGGTGGGGCGTTCGCGTGTGTGAAGTGGCAGAGGCTGCCGGCCCGTGTATGCTCCGGCTATCACCATGCACAGGCCAGCCGCCGAGCCTCTGATCGCTGCCGCCTCATTCCCGTCCGCCATGGCGCCGGGTCATGGAGAGTTGGAGTTCACGCGCGTCAATGGACGCACCGCCGTCACGCGGGCGATGGCTTCCAGCCCCCTGCGCCTGCTGACGCCGCGGGGTCGCGGCACGAGCGCGCGGGCCTTCACCAGCACCTTCGGCGGCGGGTTGGTGGCGGGTGATACCGTTGCACTGAACGTGCGGGCCGGCGCGGGAACGACCTGCATTCTCAGTACGCAGGCTTCCACAAAGGTCTACCGCTCGACAGGCGGCGTCCCTTGCGTCCAGAGACTTTACCTTGGCGCAGGCGATGGCGCGACGTGCGTCGTCGCTCCCGACCCGGTGACCTGTTTCGCCGGCGCGGTGTACGAGCAACGGCAGCAGTTTGAATTGCACGCGGGCGCTTCGCTGGTGATGATCGATTGGATCACCAGCGGCCGCGTGGCGCGGGGCGAGCGGTGGGCGTTTGATCGTTACCAGACGCGCGCGGATATTGCCGTCGGGGATCGGCAGATTTTCCGCGACGCCCTGCGGCTCGATGCCGCGGAAGGACCTATTGCGGCCGAGCACCGGATGGGCCGGTGCGACTGCATGGGTCTGGCCGTTCTCGTCGGACCGCGCCTGGAGCGTCCCGCGGCGGACTTGCTCGACTGGGCCCAGTCCCAACCGATCAGGCCGGACGAAGAGCTGATATTCTCCGCCAGCCCACTGCCAGGCGGCGCCGTCCTGCGCGTAGCAGGGCCGACGACGGAAACGGTCGGCCGCTGGCTCCGCGGGCGGCTGTCGTTCGTCCCGGGATTACTCGGCGAAGACCCTTGGGCGCGGATTAGTTAACGCTTTGGAACATTGCAATGCACTTGTCTCCCCGTGACATCGAAAAGCTCATGCTCCACAACGCCGGGTTCCTTGCGCAAAAGCGGCTCGCCCGCGGCCTGCGCCTGAACTACCCGGAAGCCGTGGCGCTGATCGCCGCCCAGGTCCTTGAGTTCATCCGCGACGGACGATCGGTGGCGGAATTGATGGACCTCGGCCGGCGGCTCGTCGGCCGGCGGCAGGTGATGGCGGGCGTGGCGGAGATGATCGCCGAGGTGCAAGTCGAAGGGACTTTTCCGGACGGCACGAAGCTCGTCACCGTGCATCATCCGGTCGCCGCCGAGGACGGAGACCTTTCACTTGCCCTGGCAGGCAGCTTCCTACCCGTCCCTGAACTCTCGCGTTTTGCCCCGACAGAAGACGAGCCGATTCCCGGCGAATACGAAACCGCCTCCGGCGAGCTTGAACTCAATTCAGGCCGCGAGGCGGTGGAGTTGAGTGTCACCAATCTGGGCGACCGGCCGGTACAGGTGGGCAGCCACTATCACTTCATCGAGACCAACGCCGCGTTGAAGTTCGACCGTGCCAGGGCGTACGGGAAGCGACTGGACATTCCGGCCGGCACCGCGGTGCGTTTCGAGCCGGGCGACACCAAGACGGTGAAGCTTGTGGAAATCGCCGGCAACAAGATCATCCGAGGAGGCAACAACCTCGCCGACGGCCCCGTATCCGAAGCCGGCAAAGCCGCGGCGATGCAGCGTGTGCATGACGGCGGGTTTGGGCATGAGAGTTCGTGAGACACGTTAGCGGGAATTCAAGGAGTGGAATGAACGAAGATACAATGAAAGATTGCGGCCCTCATCATTCGGCATTACCAGTCAAACGGCTGATCCAAATTGCCGGCGGCGCGGTATTGGCCTTCCTGGCGGGTGCGTGCCAGGAGCCTCCGTACCGAACCGAGGTGACACCAAACGCCCAGGGCGGCGTCGAGGTACATCGAGTCGCCAAGGATACGCCGCGGCCTCCCGCGGCAGCGCGTGAAGCGTCGAACGTGTCGAGCACGCCGCCCGTCGACGATTCGCCAATGACCGCCGCTGATCGCGCGAAACGAATTGCTCATCTCGAAGCCCTGGTTCAAGACATGAACGGGGAGATCGCAAGACTCAAGCGGGCTCAAGTCGCGGAGCCGTCCGCAACGCCGTAAGCATCTCTAAACCTTTGTCCGCTGGAAATAAAATCCAGGACCTCAGGACCCACGATGCCCCACCGAATTTCCCGTTCCGCCTACGCCGACATCTACGGCCCCACGACCGGCGACAAGGTTCGCCTCGGCGATACGGATCTGATCCTCGAGGTCGAACGCGACTTCGCCGCTTACGGCGACGAGTGCAAGTTCGGCGGCGGGAAGACCGTGCGCGAGGGGATGGGCCAGGCGGCGGGAGTGGGAGACGCCGAGGCGCTCGACTGCGTCATTACCAACGCCTTAATCGTGGATTACACCGGAATCTACAAGGCCGATGTGGGGATCAAGGACGGCTTCATTTCCGCGATCGGGAAGGCCGGCAATCCGGACGTTATGGCGGGTGTGTCGGCGGGGATGGTGATCGGCGTCACCACCGAAGTCATCGCGGGCGAAGGATTGATTCTTACCGCCGGTGGGATTGACACGCACATTCATTACATCTGCCCGCAGCAGGCGTATGAGGCGATTGCCGCGGGGCTGACCACGATGGTGGGAGGCGGCACCGGGCCGGCGACGGGGACCTGTGCGACCACGTGCACACCGGGCTCGGCGAATCTGCGGATGATGCTGCAGGCGACGGACGCGCTGCCGTTGAATTTCGGATTCACGGGCAAGGGGAACACGTCCAAGCCCGAAGGGCTTGCCGAGCAGATCGCGGCGGGGGCGATCGGGCTTAAGCTCCACGAGGACTGGGGAACCACGCCCGCCGCCATCGACTGCTGCCTGGGCGTTGCTGAGCAGCACGACGTGCAGGTGACGATCCACACCGACACGCTCAATGAGTCGGGGTTCGTGGAGGCGTCGATCGCGGCTTTCAAGGGGCGCACGATCCACACCTACCACACCGAAGGGGCAGGCGGCGGCCATGCCCCCGACATCATCCGCGTCTGCGGCGAGCCCAACGTGCTCCCCTCGTCCACCAACCCTACGCGGCCGTACACCGTCAATACTCTCGATGAGCATCTGGACATGCTAATGGTCTGCCATCATCTGGATAAGAATCTGCCGGAGGACGTGGCATTCGCGGAGAGCCGAATTCGCGGGGAGACGATCGCCGCCGAGGACGTGCTGCATGATCTGGGGGCGATCAGCATCATCAGCTCCGACTCTCAGGCGATGGGGCGGATCGGGGAAGTGATCACGCGGACGTGGCAGACCGCCGACAAGATGAAACGGCAGCGCGGCCGCCTCGCTCAGGAGCTGGCAGGGAGCGACAATTTCCGCATCCGCCGATACATCGCCAAATACACGATCAACCCCGCGGTCGCGCACGGGTTCGGGCATTTGGTGGGGTCGATCGAGCTGGGGAAGCTGGCGGATCTGGTGCTGTGGAAGCCCGCGTTTTTCGGAGTGAAGCCGGAGATGGTGCTGAAGGGGGGAGTGATCGCGTGGTCGCAGATGGGCGACCCGAACGCGTCGATCCCGACGCCGCAGCCGGTGTTCATGCGGCCGATGTTCGGCAGTTACGGGCTTGCGGTGGGGGCGACGAGCGTGGCGTTCGTGAGCCAGTCATCCGTGGCATCGGGCGCGGTCGAAGGGTACGGGTTGACCAAGCGGCTGGCGCCCGTGCGCAACTGCCGGGGGATCGGCAAGAAGGACATGAAGCTTAACGACGCGATGCCGCACATTGAAGTGGACGCAGAAACCTATAAAGTCACTGCCGACGGCCAACACCTCACCGCGGCCCCCGCCACTCGGCTCCCGCTCGCGCAGAAGTACTTCCTGTTTTGAATCCCACCGCCTTCGTCGCGTTTATCAGAATCACACATGTCGTTGCGAAAATATGTTTTTTTGATTTCCCGTCGGTTTTAGCTTGTTCTGCCGCGTAATGGCTCTTACGGTGTCGCATGCCGCGTGACTGAGGCTATGGACGCGGCCCTCCACAATAGTGGGATTCAAGTCCCTACTCTCGGGCCGCTGCAATGGCGGCGAGAATGTCGGTTGTGGGTGTTGGGTTCTTTTGTATGACCGGTGGACGGAGTAGCTGAGACGAGCCGGGAGAGTCCGCGCGCCAACTCATTTGCGTGCTGGCACTTAGCCCCTGCCCTCCGCCCGCGGCGCTTAGCGTGAGTGGCGCTGCCGCGAGTGATCCCCCTTTTTCAAAAACACCGGTCTTTCCTTCGTTCGGCCGCCCTTGATGCGTGCGCGACAGCGCGTTTTGCGCCCGCGCACCGCGGCCGGTTGGTTGTTTTTTCTATGATTGGAGTTTTCAATGCGTTTTGTACGAGCGCAGTCCGTAAGCGGGAAAAAGTCTGTTCTGAAGCGCGCGGCCATGGTCGCGATCGAGCCGTTGGAGTCGCGGCAATTGATGAGCGCGACGCTGTGGGTCTCGACCACGGGAAATGATTCGGCCGGGGGGAGTCAGGCGGCGCCACTCCGCAGCTTGAAGCAGGCGCTGGCGTCGGCGAACGCCGGCGACACCATTAACCTCATGAACGGCACCTACCAGGGTGGCGTCTTCGTCGAGAAGCCCAACATCACGA
Source organism: Phycisphaerales bacterium (assembly GCA_028288945.1). Taxonomy (GTDB): domain Bacteria; phylum Planctomycetota; class Phycisphaerae; order Tepidisphaerales; family Tepidisphaeraceae; genus RYN-428. The sequence goes on along the minus strand of JAQGHH010000458.1, from coordinate 1,323 downwards.
TCCAGTCCGCCCCCGGTCAGCACGCCGCGATCACCTCGTCGAATTCTGACAGCGGCCCCATTGCCACGATCGATTTCGATCTGGGCGCCAACGGCGGCAAGCTGCTGAACCTCGACATCAGCGGCGGCTCCTACTACGCCGTCAAGACCGAGAGCAATTACGACACGGGCGTCTCCAGCCAGTACGGCGTGAGCGGCCTGCTGATCCAGAACAGCAAGATCCACGACAGCGGCCGCGACGTCGTCAAGATCACCCCGGGCAGCGACCACGTCACGCTGATCGGCGACGAGATCTATAACTCCGGCCGGCGCGATCCGAGCAACGCCGAGGGCGTGGACAACGTCAACGGCAGCTATTTCACCATGACCGGCTGCTACGTCCACGACATCGCCACCAACGGCATCTATGTGAAGGGCGGCGCCATCGGTACCGTCATCCAGAATAGCAAGTTCGTGAACATCGGCATGGGCGGCATCCTGCTCGGGCAGGACACCGACTACCAGTGGTTCAACCACTCGTCCGACCCGGGTTTGTATGAGAACATCAACGGCTTGGTGAAGAACAACGTCGTCATCAACGCGAAGTACGCCGGTATCGGCATCTGGGCGGCGTCAAACGCGACGGTGACAGGCAACACTGTGATCAACTCCGCCACGTCCGGCCAGGGCGGGATCTTCGTCACGGGCGTCGACCACTACCTGCCCCCCAGCTACAGCAACGCCATCCACCAGACCAGCCGCAACGTGACGATCACCAACAACACCGTGTCGATGAACAGCTCAAACCCCGCGGTGGACATCCGCTCCGGCGGGCTCAGCGGGGGCCTCACCATGAGCGGCAACCACTACGCCTCGACCGCCGGGGCGCCCCAATTCTGGTACGAAGACCGCAATTACTACGGCACCTTCAGCGGCGGCTGGCAGGGGGTCGTGGGTGATTCGGGCAGCTCGCTCGTCGGCGCGCTCAACCCGACCTCATTCCAAGGGTGGACTCCGTCCCCCACCCCGACGCCCACGCCCACGCCCACTCCCACTCCGCCGCCCGTCAGTGGTGGCGGCGGTGGCAGCACCGGCAAGGTTATCGGCACCGGCAACGGATTGACGGGCACCTACTTCAACAACATGAGCCTGACCGGCCCCGTGCTCACACGGACTGACAGCACCGTGAATTTCAATTGGGGCTGGAACTCGCCGGCTGCGCAGGTTCACCAGACCCACTTCTCCGCCCGCTGGACGGGGCAGGTGCAGGCCGAAACGACCGGCACGTACACCTTCTCCACCCGTAGCGACGACGGCGTGCGGCTATGGGTGAATGGTCAGCTCA
>JAQGHH010000456.1 GCA_028288945.1 Phycisphaerales bacterium | reverse complement strand
CGCAACGAGTCGCTGGCTTCGGAGGTTTACCTTCGGGAGCACGAAGTCAATAAGATGCAGGTCGAGGTGGACGACTGGGCCGTGAAGCTGACCACGCTGCAGCAGCCGGTGGCGAGCGACGCGCGGTTTCTGTTCATGGCGTCCCGCATCGGCGGGGAGCTCGAACGCATCGCGGATCAGGCGATCAACATCTGCCAGAACACCCGTTACGCGCTGGAAGGGCCGCCGATCAAGCCGCTCGTGGATCTTCCGATCATGGCGGGCGTGGCGCAGAAGATGGTCCGTAACAGCCTGTCGGCGATGGCCGGGCGCGACGTGAAGCTCGCCGAGCAGGTGCTCGAGCAGGAAGACCAGGTGGACGCGTTCCGCGACCAGATCTTCCGCGTGCTGCTGACGCACATGATGAGCGACCCCCGCACGATTCAGCAGTGTTTGTCGCTGATCCTCATGGCGCGGAACCTGGAGCGCATCGGCGACCACGCGACGAACATAGCCGAGGAAGTGATTTACTGGATTCAGGGCCGCGACATCCGCCACGCGCGGCCCCACCGCCATCAGGGCGATGCCGCACGGACTTTGGACGTTTCGACGGGCGTGCCCAACGGGGACGGGACGCGGGAACAATAATTTTGCAGAACGCCGCTGCCTTACTCGAAGGACGTATATGAGCAAAGGAACAATTCTGGTGATTGACGATGAGAAGGATCTCATCGACCTGGTCCGTTACAACCTGGAAAAGGAAGGGTACGACGTCATCGCCGCCAGCGACGGGCAGGCGGGGCTGGACGTCGCCACGCGACACCGGCCGGACCTGGTGGTGCTGGATCTGATGATGCCCGGCATCGACGGGCTGCAGGTCTGTCAGCGGCTGCGCGCCGACCAGAAGGTCGGGCGCATCCCCGTCATCATGCTCACCGCCAAGGCGACGGAGGCCGACCGGATCGTGGGCCTGGAGCTGGGCGCCGACGACTACATCACCAAGCCGTTCAGCCCGCGCGAGGTGGTGGCGAGGGTGAAGGCGGTGCTCCGCCGTGCGTCCGCGCAGCAGGAAGCGCCGCAGATTATCCGCACAGGAGATTTGGTCATCGATCTCCAGGGCCATGAGGTCACCAGCCGGGGGCAGCGCGTGACGCTGACGGCGACCGAGTTCAAAATCCTGCAGTTTTTGGCCAGCCGGCCGGGCCGGGTTTTCAGCCGCGATGAGATCCTCGACGCGGCCCTCGGCAACGACGCGGCGGTGTTCGACCGCACCGTGGACGTCCACATCACCGCCATCCGCCGCAAGCTCGGCAGCGGCGCGGAGCAGATCGAAACCGTCCGCGGCTTCGGGTACAAATTCAGAACCGCGCTGGACGCGTGAGACAGCGCGGAGTCCAAACGGAAGATGTTGACGTGAATAAAGATTTGCCGCGAAGGCGCGAAGGGACGAAGAAACGCGAAGAGCACACTGCCAATTTGGGAATGCTTTGTATTTGCAGTCCCTTTAGCCTCAAGCCAATAAAGTGTGTCGCGATGTGATCTGCGTGCCCCGTACTCTCCTTCGTCCCTTCGCGGCAAATTCCTATTTAGTTTTGCCAGAGCCCACTTTGCTAGCCAGCCGTTTTTTTCGCCGACTGTTCCTGCCTTATCTTGTGTTGATCTGCGCCGCGACGGGGGCGGTGGGGGCGTTCTCGGCGCTGCGCCTGCGGTGGGCCTTTCTCGACCGGACGCGGCAGACTCTTGGGGAAGAATCCATGCTCGTCGCGGAACTGCTCACGCCCGACCTGGCGGCGGGGCGGTTCGATCTCGTTGACGCCAAAGTTCATGAGCTGGGCAAGGGCCTGGGCTGCCGGATCACGGTGATCGAAGAGGACGGCAAAGTCGTCAGCGACAACGAAGGGGAGCCGGGCCAGATGGAGAACCATCGGCTGCGCCCCGAAGTCGTCGAGGCCGCTGCGAAAGGGCAGGGGGACAGCGTCCGCCATAGCACGACGGTCGGCTCGGACCTTTTGTACTTTGCCCGCCGAGCGCGGACGCCCGATGGCCGGATGCATTACGTGCGCCTGGCCGTCCATCTGTCGGAGCTCGACCGCGAACTGCGGCTCCTTTATGGCACGCTGGCCGGCGTCGCGCTGTCGGCGATGGGGATAGCGGCGGCGATCTGCTACTGGTTCGCCGGCCGGCAGGCCGCGCCCGTGCGCGACCTGGCGGCGTTCGCCGACGCACTCTCCCACGGGCAATTGAACCGCCGGCTCCTTCCCGGAGGTGAAGGCGAACTCGCCACCCTCACCACCGCCCTCAACACCATGGCCGATTCACTGAGCACGCTGGTCTCCCAGCTCGCCCGCGAGCGCGGCGAGCTCCTGGCGATCGTCGGCAGCATGAGCGAAGGCGTGATCGCCACCGACCTGCGGCAACGGATCATCCTCGTCAACGAAAAGGCCTCCGAGCTGCTGGATTTCCCCAACGAAGGCGCACAAGGCAAGGCGCTTTGGGAATTGGTGCGCAACGAGCCCATTCTCCGCGCCGCCGGCGAAGTGCTCGCCGGTGGCGAGCGGCGGTTCTTCCAGGTGAGCCTCGTCGCGGGGCGCTACCTGGAAGTCGCGGCCTGCCCTTATCCCGCGACGGGAAAGATCGAAGGCCTGGTCCTGGTCGCCCACGACACCACACGGTCGGTGCGCTACCAGGAATTGCGCAAAGAGTTTGTCGCCAACGTCAGCCACGAGCTGCGCACGCCGTTGACGGTCATCAAGGGGTTCACCGAAACGCTGCGCGACGGGGCGATGGCCGACCCGGTCGCCGGACCCAAGTTCCTCTCGACGATCGCGCGTCACGTCGATCAGCTGACGAACCTGGTGAACGACTTGCTCGAGTTGTCGCGCCTGGAAAGCTCGCCGGAAATGCCGAGAAGGGTAAGCGTGGACGTCGGCTCGCTCACCCGCCGGGTGACGGATCTGCTGGTCCCCGCGGCACAAAAGAAAAATCAGTCGCTCACGCTCGACATCAACGGCCCGCTCCCCCGCGTCTCCGCCAACCCCGACTACCTCGAGCGCGCCGTGAGCAACCTCGTCGACAATGCCATCAAGTACACGCCCGAGCAGGGCCGCGTGAACGTGAGCGTCTGGTCCGAGAACGGGCACGTGGCGGTGGAAGTGGCCGACAACGGCATCGGAATCCCCATGGCCGATCTGGAGCGCATCTTCGAGCGCTTCTACCGCGTGGACCGCTCCCGCTCGCGCGACATGGGCGGCACCGGCCTGGGCCTGTCGATCGTCAAGCACATCGCCCAGGTCCACGGCGGCAGCATCGACGTCTCCAGCACGCCCGGCGCGGGATCACGCTTCCGCCTGAAAATCCCGGTGCCGGTCGATGAATAGCGCTGATCGCGCCTGCCGTTTCGTTACGGCCTCTCCCGCCGCTCGACATTCGTCTCGTCAGCGATGAGCGCGACTTTGGCCATCCCCAGGAAAAGCCCGGTCTCGACAACCCCCGCGCGCCGCCGCAAGGTGGACTCCAGCGCATTGGCGTCGGCGATCCCCGAACTGAACTTGCAGTCGTAGATGTAATTGCCGTTGTCGGTGACGAACGGCTTGCCGTCCGTGTCGCGCCGGAGCGTGGGCGCCGCGCCCAGCGAGCGGAAGAATTCCTTGTGGATCTCGTGGCCGAACTGTGCCACTTCCACGGGCAGCATCGCCTTCGTGCCCAATCGCGAAACAGCCTTCCCCACGTCCGCGATGATGACGAGCTTCGCGGAGTTTTGCGCGACGATTTTTTCTCGCAACAGCGCCCCGCCCAGGCCTTTGATGAGGTCGATGTTGGGAGCCACCTCGTCGGCGCCGTCGATCGTCACATCGGGATGTGGCGCTTCGGCGAGCGTGGCGAGCGGGATTCCCAGTTCCAGCGCCCGCCGTTCGGACTGGCGGCTTGTGGGTACGCCGCGGATGTTCTGCACGCGCCCGTCCTTCAGAGCGGCGGCCAGTGCCCGCAGAAAGAGGTCGGCGGTGGTACCGGTGCCGAGCCCGATGACCATCCCGCTGTGCACAAACTCCATCGCGGCCTCAGCCGCCCGCTGTTTCGCGTTCATTGCCACAGAATACTGAATGAATCGTGAAACGGGAAACGTGGGGGCGGACGTGGAACGTGGGGCGTGAAAACCGTACGAAACGCCGTGTGGCCACGGGAGAGGCTGCTGGATCTTACGACCGATAACAAATGGCCCATGACAAAGGGCGAATGACAACCGACCGGGCACGTCCATTGAATTGACGCCCCCGTTAGGCATGCATACCATGCGACACCCTTAGCAAGGAATGACCGAGGAAACGATGGCATATTTCGATTTCAAAGGCGCCGACCCGCGCCTCGTGGCACGTGCGATGGAGTACGGCCTGACCCCAGAAACCTCACTGAATCCCTCAGCGCAGACCGGGCCCGTCCCGAACGTCGCCCCCAACCTGATCCCGGGCCGCGGGCCCGTCGCCAGCCCGATGGCAATGCCCGGGCCGGGCGGCAGCGGATACAACCGCTACCGCGAGATGACCCTCGAGGAGATGCTCCTCGAAAACCGCGTGGTCTTCCTCATCGGGGAGATTAACCACGTCAGCGCCTCCCGCGTCATCATGCAGATGCTCTACCTCCAGAGCGTCAAGCGCGACCAGGACATCAACCTCTACATCAATTCGCCGGGCGGCGTCGTCGACGACACGCTGGCGATGTACGACATCATGAAGTTCCTCACCTGCGACATCGCCACCTACTGCATCGGCCGGGCCGAGAGCGGCGGGGCGGTCGTCTTTGCCGCGGGAAAGAAGGGAAAACGCTTCATTCTCCCCAACGCCAAGGTGATGATTCACCAGCCCTTTGGCGGGGTCTACGGGCAGACCGCAGACATCCAGATCCAGGCCGAGGAAATCCTCAAGACCAAGAACACGCTCATTAACATTCTGGCCAAATGCACGGGGCAGTCGCCCGAAAAGATCCGCGAGGACAGCGAGCGCGACCGTTTCTTCGACGCCCAGCAGGCCGTCGCTTACGGAATCTGCGACGAAGTGGTGGGAGAAGACTCCCCCGGCGTCACCGCCGAACAGGCTGCGGACGCGACGAAACCGAAGTAGGAAAGTTGCCAGTTGCCAGTTGTCAGTTGCCAGTGACGGAAATGGAGACAAATCCAGAGATCCGGAAAACAACATCCGCTTCCTTCGCTGACAACTGACAACTGGCAACCGGCAACTATTTTGGACAACTGACATGATATCAAACCAACTCATCCCCATCGTCATCGAGAAGTCCGGCCGCGGGGAGCGGGCGTATGACATTTACTCGCGGCTGCTTAAGGACCGCATCATCATGCTCACCGGCGCCGTCACCGACGAGTCGGCAAGCGCTATTGTCGCGCAGATGCTCTTCCTCTCCAACGACGACCCCAAGGCCGACATCCAGTTCTACATCAACTCGCCCGGCGGAAGCGTGTCGGCGGGCATGGGGCTCATCGACACAATGAAGTTCCTCCGCTGCGACGTCGCCACCACCTGCATCGGCATGGCCGCCAGCATGGGCGCGTGCCTCCTGGCCGCGGGCACCAAGGGCAAGCGTTCGGTCCTGGCCAATTCGCAGGTCATGCTCCACCAGCCGCTCATCGGCGGCGTGCTGCAAGGCCCGGCCACCGATCTGGGCATCGAAGCCGCCCACATGCTCCGCCTGCGCGACCGCCTCTACAAGCTCATGGCCGAATACACCGGCAAGACCCCCGAGACCATCCACCGCGACTTCGACCGCAACAAGTGGCTCTTCGCCGAGGAAGCGGTAGAGTATGGCTGTGCCGACCGCCTGCTGGACCGGGCGCCCGAGGCTCTGACCCGCCGTCGCGCCGAAAATGGCGACGACGATAAGATCTGATGCCCGTTGGAATCTGAGACTCATTAGAGGATAGAGGATGGAGAATAGTGGATGGACCATGCGGCAGCCCGCTCTGCCATCCTCCATACTCTATCTTCTATCCTCGCTTTTTTTCCTCCCCGGTTGCGGCGCGCCCAACCAGGAAAACATCCGCCTTCGCAAGCTCAACCAGGATCTGCAGGCGAAGCTGGAGCAATGCCACACACAGGTTGAATCGGATAAGCAGACGATCGCCGGCCTCGTAAGGCGATCGCCGATGATCCCCATGCTTCCGCCCGAGGAACTGGAGAAACTTTGGGTCACCCACGGCTTGAAGTTCGGCCGATTCACCGGCGGCTACCAGATCGACCGCGGCAAGCCCGGTGACCAGGGCGTCCAGGTCTACATCGTCCCCGCCGACGAGAACGCGATGTCCATCCAGGCCGCCGGCTCGTTCGTCGTCGAGGCGTTTGATTTAGCTGACCCGCATGACACCCGCCTGGGCCGCTGGACGTGGGACACGGTGCAGGCCAAGAAGGAATGGCGCGAGTTCCTGGTCGACTACACGTACGTGCTGAAATGCCCGTGGCAGAGGGTTCCCGCGCATCCGGATGTGACGATTCGCGTAACGTTCACGGATGAGCTCACCCACATCCCGTACTCCGCCGAGCATGTCGTACACGTGAAACCACCCCCGCCCAGCGCCACACAGCCCGCGGCGCGGTAGAATGCCTGGACTACCGCGAGAGACTTTCTATGCGCGATGACGACAAGCCGATGAACCGCCGGCGGTTTTTCCGCGAGGGTTTGGCAGAGCTGCTAAAGCCCCTCCAGAAGGCCGCGCGCCCGCTCGAGCAGTTGGCCCACCAGCTCGGCAAGCTTGAGGATCCGCCCGCGGCGCAGGAGCAACCCGCCCCGCAGATCCGCAAGCCGCAGAACACCGTTTCGTATTCCGCGTACGCCGGCGGATTGGCCGCCGCCTTCGACGCCGGCGGCGAGCACTCGCTCCGCCCCCCGGGCGCGCGCGACGAGCAGGATTTCCGCAACATTTGCAGCCGGTGCGGCAACTGCGTCCACGCCTGCCCGGTCCACGCCATCCAGCTCGATCACAGCGCCGCACGCGGGGCCGGCGTGCCGTTCATCGACGCCGACGCCTCCGCCTGCGTAATGTGCGACGGCACGCCCTGCATGACCCACTGTCCGAGCAGCGCGATCCTCACAGTGCCCCGCGACGAAATCGACATGGGTACCGCCGTCTGGCACGAGCACCAATGCGTGCGCACGCTCCAGGGCGAAGACTGCACGATGTGCGTAGACCACTGCCCCGTCGGGCCCTCGGCGCTCGAGCTTCAGGGCAACACGATTGTGGTAAAGGAAGACGGCTGCACGGGCTGCGGCTACTGCCAGCAGAATTGTCCGACAACCCCCAAGAGCATCACCATCACGCCCAAGTCAAAGCGCGACGCAGTCCCCGCGGATTGAGAACCCGGGGGCGTAGTTCGTGGTACGGGTTTTCAACCCGTGCGAGCGGCACACAAACAAATGACAGGTCGCGTTTCGCAGGAGCACCATGCACGGGTTGAAAACCCGTGCCACGGGAGACGGCGCCCGGATCGATCACTTCAGACGCTTCTCCACGACTTCCCGCATCGTTTGGACGGGAGCGGGCTTCCCCGTCCACGCCTCGAACTGTGCCGCCGCCTGGCGTACGAACATTTCCACCCCGCCGATCGTCTTCGCGCCGGCCGCCTCGGCTTGCGTGAGCAGCTTCGTTTTCATCGGGTTGTAGACCGTGTCGAACACGACCGTCTCCGCATCGAGCCTCGGCGGATTGTCGCCCCACGCGCTTTGCCCGACGTTCGGGTGCATGCCGACGGACGTCGTATTGAGATAGATCTGGCAGCAGGAATCGCACAGTTTTTCCATCCGCGCCGCGACCACCTTCCCGCTGCGTCCGTTGAACTCCGCCGCCAGCGCTTCGGCACGCTCGAGCGTTCGGTTGTACACCACGACCGTCGCCCCATGGTGCGCCAACGCCGCGACAGCGGTCCGCCCTGTTCCCCCCGCGCCGATCACCGCGACGCGGCATTCCGCCAGTTTTTCCCGAGTGATTCCGATCTTTCCGGTAATGCTGTCCAAAATGGCCGCGTAGTCGGTGCTCAACCCACGGAGCTTGATGCCGCCATCCGTCCGCTCGATCACGATCGTGTTCACCGCGCCGATGCTCGCCGCCAGTGGCTCGATTTCCCCGCCCTTTTCCTGAAGGTAGCGAAGGGCATTCTCCTTGTGCGGGATCGTCACCGACAACCCCGAAAGATCCAGCCCTTCGAAGGGGACAAAGCTCTCCATGAACGCCTTGAAACTTTCATACCCCTCGTTCACCAGCATCGGCAGATACACGCCGTCAAACCCCGTCTCATCAAACCCCGCATTATGAATCGCCGGCGACATCGAATGCGCCACGAGCGACCCGACCACGCCATAAACCTTGGTCTTCGCGCCAAGTGCGTCCCATCGATACAGCCGCTTCATGTCGGCGATGCTCACCTGCCCCGGCGCGGTCCCGCCACCGTCCTTGAGCGAAGCGAATGTGAGAAACGCCCCGAATTTTTTCGCCAGCACCCGGCTGATCAATCCCGCCTCGCCCATGCACAGCGCGATCGTCGGCTTCACCCGCCGCTGGAGGATTTCGAATGCTTCAAGGTTGTCGCGCACGGTGCGGGCCGTCCAAATAATCTTCGCCACGTCGGCGGGAGCCGCGTAAAGCTCCGACAGGATCGTGGTAAGTCGCGCAGGCCTGCCCGCAAAATCATGCGAGCTAACGATCACACCGGGGCGCTGCTCGCGTGGCGTCGCTCCCTCGTCGCCCGGCAGGCCGCCCGTCCGGCGGAACGTCTCCAGCTCGACGTCAAAATAACTCGCCCCCGCTTCGCCGGCCCCCGCAAGCAGACCAAGCCGCTCTTCGTCAGTCAGCGTGCTGTGTCCACCTTCCCATGTGGGCCGACAGGTGACGATTACCGGGAGCGTGGCCGCTTTGACCACGTCCGCAATGAGGGCCGGATCCGTCAGTTCATCGACGCGCAGCTCCACCATGTCCGCCCCCGCCTCCGCAGCAGCGGCAACGTCGCGCTGGGCCTGGGCGAGATCCGTCACGAAGATGGCGACACAGAGATGGGTCATACGGGAGAGGGGATACAAGGGAAAAGAAGAGCGTTTCTGAAAGCTCCGGTCCCCTCTCCCTCGTACTCGGGGGAGAGGGTTAGGGTGAGGGGCGGAACGTAGAGTTGCGCACGAATCGCAAGCGGCAATTTGTAGGGTCCGCACTGCGGACCATTCCTTTGCGGACGGTGCGGAAACGGCCCTACGGAAGCATTTTGCAATCAACACGCACTCTTACGCTCGGCCCCTCACCCCTGCCCCTCTCCCCCGAGTACGAGGGAGAGGGAGACAGGCCGTGCGTGAGTCCACTAGTCGAGCACAACACGCCGACTATTTTGACGCGGCCGTCACCCCCATCTTCCTCATCAACTCTTCAATCGTCTTCTTCGTCGCCTCGCTCGCTTCCCAAAGCGGCAGGCGCAGCTCGCCGCTCTCTCTGCCCTGGAGCTTCATCGCGTACTTGATGCCGACCGGGTTACCGTCGAGGAACAGCGAGCGGATCAAGGGGAACAGCTTGTGGTGCATCGCCCGTGCGGTCGCGAAATCGCCCTCAAGGGCGGCACGGGTCATCGCCTTGGTCTCCGAGGGGAGCAGATTGGATACCACGCTGATCACGCCCTTGGCGCCGATCGCCATCAGCGGCACCGTCAGCGAATCGTCGCCGCTGATGACGGTGATGTCGCACAGCGAGAGGATTTC
>JAQGHH010000652.1 GCA_028288945.1 Phycisphaerales bacterium | reverse complement strand
TGCCAGCATTGCGGCGCGAAGCTGCAAATCCATATGAACGGCGGGGCCGTTTACACGGAGTTGCTCGAGTCGATCGACGGCCGCACGAAGCAGATCGCCGAGGGGGTTGAAGTTCTCAAGCGGCAGGTTGAATTGGAACGCCTCGAGCGTGAATGGGCCAATGAGCGAGCGAACTATCTCCTTCGAGACGAGCATGGCAATGTCAGCGTGCCGGGGGCGACCGGCAGCCTTATCGGCGCGGTCGTCGCCGGAGTTTTCGGGGTGATCTGGACCATTGGGGCTTCCTCGATGGGCGCGCCGTGGTTCTTCCCTCTGTTCGGATTAGTGTTCATTGCCGCCGCGATTGCCAGCGGCGTGAACGGCATGGCGAAGGCCGGCCAGTATGAACAGGCCCGCCGCCGGTACGAATCCCGACGGCGGCGCGCGGTGGATTCGGCGGGGGACAAGCGCGAGGGGTCGGGAGTCGATTTGTTGTGACCATCTTAAATTGACTCCCGACCTCCCGACCCTCTAGTTTCGCCTGCCCCCTCTTTGAGATCGCGCCGGTGAGTGCCGCGCCCGGGCTCATTCATGCTTTGCCGTCTCCCACCAGTTCGCAAGGATTTCCCGAATTCTTCTTGTGCGGTTAGACAAAACCGCTTCCCCCGATGCTCTAGTAGCATGGAAGAAGATGAGCCCGACGCCGCCGGCCAATTCGCTCTTGCACGCCCTGCAAAAAGCAGCGTGCCGGCGACCTCGTGTTCCACATCAAGCCCGCCAGCGACTCCACCCGACCCGCAACTTCACTGGCGGAAAATTAAACCGCGCGCAAACCAATCAAGAGGAGCGGGCTGGCGCACGGGCCCGCTTGCCGCCGAATGAATGGGCCGTGGGTTTCGCGGCGTTCGTCGCGTCAGCGGAGATGCTCTTCACCGTGCGAACGCGCATGAAGGGCTAAGTAATTGTTGTACGGTCCCCCAATTTCTGCGCACTTTGAGGGTCGCGAGGAGTGAAATTATCAATCGGCTGGAATAAATACATATCGGAGTCGTACTAAAGCTGCACCATTGGGGGCCAATCCGTCTCGGGACGCATCCGAGACGGCCGTTGCATCAGGGCGACGCAAGATGACAGGCCAGCCGAGGGCAGGATTTTTTCCGGGTGAAGACGCCCCCTCCAACGAGTCTCAGGGGAAGGCCAGGATTTTGTCGGCGGAGGGGCAGCAGAGGGAGACGGTCGAGCGCAGCCCACAGGTGTCGATGGGTCCGCCTGGTCCGTCGGGGGAACGCCGCGACGGTGCGGCTGCGCCTGACCCGGCCGCTCAGGCGCGGGAAGAATCGGCGCGTGGCGACGTGCTCTACCTGAGCGGTGATTTCGCTCGAGCCTTCAACCGATATCAGGAGGCCGTTCGCCTTCAGCCGGCGAATGCCGATTACCATTTCCGCCTCGCCAGCGCCGCATGGAAAACCGGCGACTCCCGACCGGTCAAGCCGCACTTTGAAGAAGCGATCCGGCTCAATCCCCGCCACCTATTGGCCCACGACGCGATGGCGCAGTGGTCCATGTACTTGGGAGACATGGCCGCGGCGCTCGACTACAGCGCCAAAGCAATGGCCTTGGCCCCCGAAGACCCTAATTCAATAATTTCCAGGGCGCAGGTTCTGGAGGGCGACGGGCAGCCGCTCGCCGCATGGCGGCTGCTGGAGCCGCTGATCGCCTCCGGCTTGCAGAGCGACCGGGCCATGACGATCTACGCATTGCTCGCGCCGAAAGTCGGGCACGAAGCGCAAGCCGCGGCGTTGATCGAGCGCAGGCTACAGGACCGTCGTAGTTCGCCGCGGGTATTGCCCGACCTTCATTTCGCCGCGGCCGCGTTGTACGACCGCATCGGGCGGTATGAAGAGGCGTTCGCCCATGCCCGGCAGGGCAACGGCCTAATCCGTCGACCGTTCAATCCTGCCACAAGCTCCGCAATCATTACGGCCCACATCAATTATTTCACAAGCGATCGGCTGCGCTCATTGCCCCGTGCTACGCACGGCAACGGCCGGCCGGTGCTCATCGTCGGCATGCCGCGGTCGGGCACGTCCCTGGTCGAGCAGATCCTCGCCAGCCATCTCCAAGTGTTTGGCGCCGGCGAGTTGTCCGCGCTCAATTTTGTCGCGCGGTCCCTTGAGTCCGCAGCCCGGCCCGCCCGCACTCTCATGCCCATGTGCCTTGACCAGTTATCGCTCGAGCAGGCCAACATTGCCGCCGCCGACTATTTGCGGCAGATTACCGCGATCAATTCGACGGCCCGGTACGTCACTGATAAGTTGCCGTCAAACTTCCTGTACCTGGGATTGGCGGAGATCCTGTTTCCCGAGTGCCACGTCATTCACTGCGTGCGCGATCCGCGCGACACGTGCCTCTCCTGTTATTTCACGTATTTCGCCTCGGGCAACGCGTTCAGCTTCGACCTGGGCCAACTTGCCGGCTTTTACCGAGACTACCGGCGGATGATGCAGCACTGGAAGCAGGTCCTGACGCTGCCGATGCTCGACGTGCGGTATGAGGACGTGGTCGCCGACGCCGAGGGCCAGACCCGGCGGATGCTGGAGTTCCTCGACCTTCCTTGGGACGATCGCTGCCTTCGGTTTCACGAGAACAAGCGGCCCGTCGTCACTTCGAGCCGCGACCAGGTCCGCAGGCCGCTCTACGCTTCGTCCGTCGACCGCTGGCAGCATTACCAACGGCACATCCCCGAACTGCTCGCGCTGGTGCCTGACGGCACGTAGCGGTTCAGATTTTTCATCAGCCATTGGGTCGTCTTTGTGCACCCAATCCCGTGCGCAAAAAAAGCGGGGCGTCGGTTTGCGACGCCCCGCTCTCCGCATGTTAACAGATCGCTTTATTTTGCTCCGGGCTGCGTTGCGGGGCCCGAGGCGGGGGGCGCCGCGGGGGCGTCCTGCCAATGAATATGCTGCAATTCAGGGACAGTGACCTTGAACCCCGGGTTCTTCTGGAGGTCGTCGACCACTTTCTCCGTCAAATCCACCGAGGCGTCGGAAAAATAAATCGCCGGGTTCGGGAGCGCGATGACGATGGTCCGGTTGTTAGCCGTGGCGACTCTCCGGATGACCGGCTGCAATGCCTCGCGGTAATAGGCCGCCGCGATGACCGCCTGCCGCTGCTGGATGACCTGCTGGTGGATGTTGTTGAGCTGCTGCATGCCTTGCTGAAAGATCGTAAAGGCCTGGAGGAAATCATCGACCTGCTTTGGGGACAGCCCGAGCTTGACGAGGTCTTCTTTGTTCTTCGCGCCGCCGACGGCTTCCGCGCTGATGTTCGCCGCTTTGGCAATTTCCTTCTTTTTGTCCTCGAAGGCGTCCTTGACCGGCTTCGCTCTTGCGTCGATTTCGGCGACGATCTGGACGTCGTCGAGCCGTACGGTCTTGCTGATTTCGTCGGTCCACCCCATCGTCTTGCCGATGCTTTCAAGGTTCACCGTCGCGACGGGGTTGACGGGCGCGGCCTTGGCCGCGGAGGCGGCGGAGCCGTCATCCTTGTTGCAGCCGGCGCCGATCCCGAGCAGGGCGGACACCAGCACGGATGTGATAATTCTCGTCTTCAACGGAGCCTCCGAATTAGGGACGGCGATCGCCGGGTTTTCCAACCTTCAACGGTTTAAATGGGGGGAACATAACCCGACGCGCCAGCTTAATGGTGTACCCTACCCCATGCACGGATGCAACCGCGCCGACATCGCCCAAGCCGCCGGAATCGCCCACGATTACTGCCTTAGTGAATACTTATTCCTTCCTTAGCGGGCGGTTAAGGCCACGGCTCGGTTCGGCGGCTTCGCGGCGTCCATCGCAGTTTCGGGCCGCAATACCGCCGTCAGTTCCGCCCCGACGCTCACGCCTTCGCCCTCGCGGTCACAGCGCGACACCGTGTACAGCAATGATTTGACCGCGCCGCCCGGCTGCGGGATTTGAATGATGAACTGGGTGCCGGGCTCGATCCGGTCGGTATGCGTCAGCCCGATGCCGCAGGTGGAAATGTCCTTGAGGCGGACGACCAGCGATTCGCCCAGCACGCCGTTCGAGCAGGGGGTGAGCAGGACTTTTCCGTCGCGGCGCATGCGCGCGTTGCGGCGTTTGTTGGCGGACGCGGCTGCCGCCCGGCCCTGAGCCAGCGACAGTTCAAGAAGCCGTTGCGACCATTTCTCGCGGACGGTCTCATAATCGGTGGGGGTGTTGATGCGGACCCCGAACGCCGGGCCGAGCCGCGCGGTCTGACGGCCGATCCCGGCCAGCAGCGCGTCCGAATCGGCCTCGCTGATCTGATACCGTTCGAGGAAGGCCTTCCGCAGCGCCGCGATCGACTCGGCGGGGCGCTCGCCGACGAACACGTCCGCGCACCGGCCGGCCAATGAAACGACTTCCGTGACCTCCCGCAGCGCCTTGTCCTCGACGGATTGCGGGCCATGGTGTGCCGCAATCGGCACCTCCAGCATCCGCGGCAGATTCCATTTCCGGGCCAGGATTCCGCCCGCCTCCGCGTGGGTGATTCCGAACGCATGCGTTTCAAGGGCCAGCAGGTCGCCGTGCGACCCCGCCCGCTCGCACACGCTTGAGTACGCGTCGCCCAACACCCGGTCGAGCACGAGCGTGCCCAAGTCCATAAGGAGGGCGGCGACGAAGCAGTCTTCCACACCCGTCGGGAGCACGCGCCGGGCAATGGCCCGCGCCGCGGACGCGCAGTACATGCTCCGCCGCCAGTATGTTTGATGGTTAGGCCCGCGCGTCTGCCCGGTGTCGCTTGAAGTCGCGAGCGAGAGGCCCAGCACGAGCGTCTTCACCGTGCGCAGGCCGAGCAGCGGGATGGCCTGTTCAAGCGTGCCGATTGTTTCGGTGATGCCGTAGAGGCCGGAATTGATGGCGCGGAGGACGCCGTCGGCAATGACCGGGTCACCCGCTACCAGGCGGGCGAGCGCGTCTGATCCCGGCTCGTCCCCGTCGGCGATCTGCAGCACCCGCGCCGCCGCCGCCGGCAAAGCGGGTAGTGACGCGCTGGCGAAGATGCGCTGCTGCATTTCCTCGTTCATCCCCGCATATGTCGGATGAATGCCCGTGCCGGTTGAGGGATGGCCTGATTATCGGAACGCCTTGCGCAGGGTTTCACATCCGCCTCCGACACCCACCAGAATTTTGCACATTTTCATCGGCACCGAGCGATTTCATTTGATTCGCTCCGAAATGAATTCGATATGAACGGTGTCAGGTGAAACGGCCCGCGGACAGGGCGGCACGCAGGAGCGGCCGCGGACGCGGGATAACACCCGAATCAAACGGAGGCCTTCCCATGCGACATATGCGTAGCACCCGAGCCCGCGGCTTCACCCTGATCGAAATTCTGATCGTGGTGATCATCCTGGGCATCCTCGCGGCGATCGTGATCCCGCAGTTCACGAGCGCCAGCAACGACGCCCGCAAGAGCAACGTCTCGAGCACGCTCCAGACGC
>JAQGHH010000624.1 GCA_028288945.1 Phycisphaerales bacterium | reverse complement strand
GAAATCACCAGCCAAATCCTCGCCGACGTGCTCAACGACACGCAAAGATCGGTGACGCCGGAAATGCTCAAGCGCTTCACCGACTGGAGCCGCACCGCCGCGACGGCATAACGCATCGACAGCCCCTCCTCAGCCCCGGACATGTGGCACAGCCGCCCCGGCTGTGATCCCCCGCAGGCGAAATGCGAAGATACAGCGGAGGGCGGCTGTGCCACATGGACGGCTCAAGCCGCCGACGTGACCGATCCGCCACCCTGGTCGGCTGCCGGGTGAATCGTCTGCACCAGATCAATTCCCCTGGCCACCGCGAACTCCAGATCAGGGCACAGGTTTTCGAGATCCATAGACCGCCCGATGCCCTGCTTCATCAAGTTGCGATACTGCCCCGGTGTGATCCCGGAAAGGATCAGCTTCCGCCCTTCACGGTGCAGCTTTTCCAAAGCCGATTCCAGGTCCAGGATGGAATTGCTGTTGAACCGTGTCAACGGACTGAGCGCGAGAATAATCACGCGCCACCGGGCGGGTATCTTTTCCGCCCACTGCATGAAATCGGGCGCCTTGTGCCACTTGTGGTTCTGACGGCACGACACTCGCCAAATCCCCAGCTCCGGCGGTAACAGCGACTTCATGATCCCCAAGAGCTTCAATTCCGAATCGGCCATCAGATCCAGCTCCCGCACGTCCGCGATCGGCGTGCGCCAATCCACATAGACGATCCAGCAAAGAAACGAAACCGGCAGGAGCAGCGAAAAGCCCGGATATTTATCGAAAATGAACGTGCCCACGGCCGCGCCGAAGAGGAACGACCCGAGGATGCTCGCCAGCAGCATGACGCGCTGGAAGCTAGGGTGGCGGTGCGATACTTTCAGCACGCGTCCCGCCCGCGACCAGCGCCGGCCGCGGGCCAGGTCGCGGTACCACATCAGGTATTGCACGGACTCGATGCCCAGGTCGGTCGTGACACCCGTGAGGTGGGTGGTCCGGATGACCGCGCCGGAAATCTTGGTGATCGTGGCGTTCTGCAACCCCATCGCAAATGCCGCCAGCCCGCCGAGGTAGTAAACCAGGGCGGTGTCGGTCAGATCGACGATCGGATGATCGCGGACGGCGATCGCCAGGAGTGAAAGCAATCCCGCTTCGCAGGCCATCGCCGGGATGTATTTGGAGGCGATGCCCTGCCGACGGGCGATCTCGGTAAGGACGGCGGAGCAGACCGCCCCGGCGAAGAACGCCAGGAACATGTACCCCATGAACAGCGCTTCGCCGCGGTTGCCTTGGGCGACGAATCGACCCAGGTGCGTGACGTTTCCCGTCACGTGCGAAGCCACCGCGCCGCAGACCATGAAGGCCACGACGTTGACATACCCGCCGACCCACGACAGCGATATCGCCAGCCTGGACTTCTGTCGAAACGAATACGCTCCTGCTGAAAGCATAAGAAAACTTCCCGCGGCAGGTCCGGTAACCACGCAATTGTATTTGATAGATCAGGGCGCGGCGCTCACTCCAAATATTTGGGACTATCGACGCATTCGCCGTCGCCCTTGTATAGGTATCTCCCGTATTTTGGAAGAAGCCCGCTTTGTCTCGCGCATTCCGTGGGCGTTGGGCCTGCTATGGCATGGGCGGTCCGCCCCTGTGGCACGGTATTCCGTGTAGTGGCATGGGCATCCTGCCCATGGTCACGGTACTCCGTGACGTTCGATCCGTACCCGGGTCGAAGAAAGCCCGAGCGCAGCGACCTCTTCCACCCCATTGGGAAGTAACCGCGATGCGGAAAACCGCGAAGCCGCGATGGCGCGAAGGCAGACGCGAAGAAGAACGGAACGCGCCAAGGCGCCAAGAAGCCATGAAGCCAAAGGGAATTCAATTGAATTTTCCCTTGGCGTTCTTGGCCTCTTGGCGGGCTTGGCGCGTAGTTTTTGGCTCTTCGCAACGGACGGAGACGACCCCGGCGCTTCACGGAGAAACGTTCGGCACAGCCGAACCTACGCCGGAGAAAACACGACCACAGATTTCACGGATTAAAGACGGGTTTGATGCCTTGTCTTTAATCTGTGAAATCTGTGCAATCTGTGGTCGAGTGTCTTCGTGTGGCCGCCAGCGCCACGCACCCGCAGAATGAGGAGTTGCCGATGATCCGTTCCCCACGCGTCCCGAGTTTTTCACTGGTGCTCATCGCCCTTGCATTCGGCGCACTGTCGGCGCCCGGCCACGCCAGCGTCACCCTCTACATCGCCCCTGACGGCAACGACGCCTGGACCGGCGCGCTCCCCGCGCCCAACGCCCAGCGCACCGACGGCCCGCTCGCCACGCCGCTCCACGCCCGCGACGTCGCCCGTGCCGCACGCGCCAAAGACCCCGCGCAGGCCGTCACCATCTCCCTCCGCAGCGGAACTTACTTCCTCGAAGAGCCCCTGGCGCTGGGCCCGCAAGACTCCGGCACAGCGCAGGCACAGACCGTCTGGTCGGCGTTCCCCAACGAGTCGCCCGTGCTCAGCGCCGGCCGGCCGATCACCGGCTGGCAAAAGACGCAGCTCAACGGTCGCGAGGTCTGGGCCGCCAAGCTCTCGCCGGCCCTGCAAAATGCGCCGCCGTTTCGGGAGCTGTGGGTGAACGGCGCACGGGCACAGCGCGCCCGCTGGCCCAAGCGCGGGACACTCGCCGTGGTCAAAACGCCGGGAGCCAGGGACAACGAAGAATGGCGGCAGAAAGCATCTGAATTCTCCTTCCACCCCGGCGAAATCAAGGCCTGGGCCTCCGCCGGCGATGCCGACGCGGTCGTCACCAGCAGATGGGTCGAATCCCGCCTGCCCGTCGCCGCCATCGACGCGGACAAGCACCGCCTCCGCTCCAGCCTCCAGGCCGGCTTCCGCCCCGAGACCGGCGACCGTTACTACCTCGAAAACGTAAAGGAAGCCCTTGAACAGCCCGGCGAATGGTACCTCGACCCGCGCGAAAAAATGCTCTACCTCATCCCGCCGCCCGGCGTCACGCCGGGCGACGTGCAAGTCATCGCGCCGCTGCTCCCGCAGGTCCTGCGCCTGGAGGGCATCCCCGACACCGGCCATTTCGTCGA
>JAQGHH010000613.1 GCA_028288945.1 Phycisphaerales bacterium | reverse complement strand
TTCCTCCCGGCGTGACGACGCAGACGATCACCGTGCCCGTGCTGCTTGATCCGTCCGCCTCCGGCACGCGGACGTTCACGCTGACGTTGTCCAACCCGCAGGGCGTGCCGATCGCATCGGCCAGCGCGGTGGGCACGATCGACGAGGTGCCGGTGACGACGCAGAATTTTTCCGCCGGCAAGCCACTGACCTACCGTGACTCGGGGCATCATGCGGTCACGCTTTCACTCGCCGGGCCGGGGACGGGGACGGCCGTGTTCGTGTCGGGCGCGCTGGACCCGGCGAGCATTATGCTCGACGGAACGACTGGATCTTCCACGTTCACCCTTCGCGGCGGGCCGACCAACGTCGCGGACGTTTTCGTTACCGGCTCGCTGGCGTCACTGGTGGGCAAGTCCGCCGATCTTACGGGCGCGCTGACCGTCAGCGGGTCGCTGGGGAAATTGACGCTCCGCAACGTCAACGGCGGCACGGGCGGCGCGTTGATCTCCATCGGCACGGCCGGCCCCGGCCTCGTCGTGAACCTTAATTCGGTCAGCAACGAAAGCCTTTCGACACCGGGGGCGATCGCGTCGCTTTCCGTGCGGAATTGGCTCGACAGCAGCGGCGCCCCGGTGACGATTTCCGCCGCGTCGATCGGCTCCCTGAAATCGACGGGTGAATTCGATGCGTCCATTACCGCGACGGCACTTGGTGCGGTGAATATCGGCGGGTCGGTGGCGCTGGGCACGTGGAGCATCAGCGGGTCGGGCGGAAACCTGAGCGTGACAGGTTCCGCGGCCGGCGGATGGGGCGCCACCTTCGGCGGCGACCTGGGCGCGGTGCGCTTCGCCACCGACGCCGGAAGCCTCACCGCCCGCTCCATCCGAAGCCTGACGATCTCCCGCAATCTCACGAGCGCCATCGTCCGCCTGACCGGTACGGGCGGCACGGTGCTTGGCGCGCTGACCGTCGGCGGCACCGTCAGCAATTCACAAATCCGCTCCGCGGGAAACGTCGGAAAAGTTTCCGCCGGCGCGTTCCTTACGAGCGATCTTTTCGCGGGCGTGAGCGACGCGCAAACGTCCTTACCCGCCCTAGGCACGGACTTCATTTCCAACGATTCGATCCTGAGCTTCACGGTAAAGGGAACCACGTCCCCCTTCTCCTTCGGCGGCTCGAACATCGCCGCCGCGTCGATCGGCAAGGTGAGTATCGCCCACGCCAACCCGGACAACGCCGGGACGCCTTTCGGGTTTGCCGCGAAGAGTCTTGGGTCGTTTAGTAATCGAGGGAAGTTGAATTGGAACAAGAAGCAGTCCGCGAGCTTGCTGGTTGCGGATGGGGATTTGGTGGTGCGGCTGGTGACGTAAACGGGCATCGCCGGCGGGGGTGAGGTGAGGAGGAGCATGTTGCGTATTGCATGAAGAGGCGTAGGGCGTACTTTAGTACGCGTTTTTCCGTTGAACCGGGAAAACGCGTACTAAAGTACGCCCTACGTTCCTAAGCTCCCTCACGCAGCACGCTCCCCTCACCCGCTGGACTGAGCTTGTCGAAGTCCAACCCTCTCCCCCCGAGTACGAGGGAGAGGGGACCAGAAGGGTACCGATGTCGTAGTCTTAGGAATCGAGTGAATCGCGCAACTGCGGCTTCAGAACTCCCGCCGCTGCCGCGCCGTCGCGATATTTAATATCTTGCGGTACTTCGCCACGGTTCTCCGCGCTAATTCGATGCCCTGCTCTTTGAGCTTCGCCACAATATCGTCGTCGTTGAGGGGGTTTTGCTTGTCTTCGTTTTCGATGATCGCCTTGAGCTTCTCCTTCACGGCGTCCCAGCTCATTTCCTCGCCCTCGGCGCTTTGCGTGCCTCCTGAGAAAAACCTCCGCAGGGGGAAAACGCCCCGGGGGGTTTGGATCCACTTTTCACTTACGGCGCGGGAAACCGTCGCGACGTGGATGCCCAGTTGGTCGGCGACCAAAATCATCGGCAGCGGCCGCAGGAATTCCGGGCCCTTGTCGAAGAATTCGCGTTGGGCGTCCACCACCGCGCGGATCACGCGGGTGATGGTGCTCTTGCGCTGCTCGATGCTTTCGATGAGCCAGCGGGCGTTGCGGACGTTGTTGGCGAGGAACTCGCGGGTTTTCTTGTCGCAGCCGCGGTTCTTGAGCATCTTGCGGTACATGCCCGAGATGAAGAGGTTGGGGGCCGGGTCGTTGGCCATTTCGATTTCGTAGCGGTCGTTTTCCTCGTCGTACCAGATGATGGCGTCGGGGGTGATGGAGGGGGAGTCTTCGCCGCCGATCTCCTTGCCGGGGTAGGGGCGCAGGCGGCTTAGGCGGTGCACCGCCGCCTTCAGCTCCTCCATCGGCCGGCCGAGCTTCTTGCTGATCTGGGGGTAGCGGTTCATCTCCAGGTCTTTGAGGTGCTCGGTGATGAGCGAGCGCTCGAGATCAAAGTCATGGCCGTCGGATGAATCCGGGTCATTTTCGAGCGCGGCCAATTGCAGGAGCAGACACTCGCGCAAATTGCGTGCGCCGATGCCCGAAGGCTCCAGCGTTTGCACGAGCCGCAGGGCCTCCTGCAGATCGGGGATGGTGAGCGGGGTTTTGGAGTCCTTGATGACCTGTTCGAGATCGGCGCGGAAGTACCCCTCGGCATCGATGAAGTTGATGATTGCTTCGCCGGCCTTGCGGACAGGTTTGGCGCATTCGACGAACGCCCACTGCCCCAGCAGGTGTTCCTGCAGGGTCATGCCGCGGGCGGCGGTGTTGTTCATCGCGTCGAGCTTTTTGTCGCGCTCGCCGTCGTAGCTGCTGGTCTGGCGGAAATTGCCGTTGGTGCTGAATTCCTCGTTTTCGAGGTATTCGCTGAGCTTGGTCAGCCGGTCAAAGTCGTCGGCGCCGTCGCCATTTTCCTTCACGACAAGGGACTTTTCATCCTCCGAGCGCTCGGCGACTTTGGACTCCGCGGCATCCGCGATGAATTCCGGCTCGTCCTCCCCTTCGCTGAGTTCGAGGACGGGGTTGTTCTGCAATTCCTGCTCGATGCGTTCTTCAAGTTTTTGAAGGGGGAGCTGGAGAATCTCCATGCTCTGAATCATGCGCGGGGTAAGAATCTGCCCCTGCCGCAGTTCCGGACGCATTCCAATTGATTGACTTAACTGCATGCTTCAACCCAACTTAACACTTAGATACGGACGGTACGTAGTTTGCTACGAAGATCATATCATCGAATCTAACGGCGGGCCAACGGGAAATCCCTGAAATCAGTAAGCGAGATTAGATTGCTCCCGGTTGCGGTGATCCTTAATGTCTTCCCCTCTCGCCTTGCATTCACCATTGGCGCTTTGGGGCAACGATAACAATGGTAGGTTGCCGCATCGGGTCTCGCGTCGAAAGCCCGGTTCTTCGCATGTGGTTTCGCACCAATTGTCTGCCGCCTCGCAAACCCTTCTCCATCCCTCTACAATCGCGACCTCCTCATGGCGGCACTCGTGGACATCGCAGGGTTGGACTTCGCTTACGGGCCGCAGAAGGTGCTGGACGGCATCGATCTCGGAATCGAGCCGGGCACCACGCTGGGCCTTATCGGCCCCAACGGCGGGGGAAAAACCACGCTCATTCGCCTGCTGCTGGGATTGCTGGAACCTACCGCCGGGACCATCCGCATCGCCGGCCTCGTTCCCCGGCAGGCGATCCGCCGGGGCGATTTAATCGGCTACCTCCCGCAAAACCCCCAACTGCCCGGCAACCTGCCTGTAAGCGTCCGCCAGGCGGTACGACTGGGACTGGCCGGCAAGACTGGAATGCTCCGCCCCTACGTGCGTGAAGACCTGGATTTCGCCGAGTCCCTGCTGGATCGCGTGGGGATCGCGGCGCTCGCCGACAAACCCGTCAGTTCTCTTTCAGGAGGGCAGCTCCAGCGCGCCTTCATCGCCCGCGCCCTCGCCCCCCGCCCGCGACTGTTGCTGTTAGACGAACCCACCACCGGCATCGACCGGGGCGGCCAGCAGCAGTTCATCGAGTTTATCCAAACCCTCAAACGCGAGATGGGCCTGACTGTCGTCTTCGTCAGCCACGACCTCCGCGCGGTCTCGGCTATTTCCGATCGCATCGCCTGCCTGAATGGAACTTTGCACTATCACGACGTGCCCGATCACCTGCCCGCCGATTTGGTCTACCGAATGTTCGCCTGTGACCTTGAAGCCATGGGCATTAAGGGTGGCCACGTCTGCACGCACGGCGCGGATGCGCATCATTCACATGACTTGCCGCGAAGGGACGAAGTGGCGAAGAAGGCGGATGAAATAGCTGCCCGGTAATTCGTAGCATCGGCAGCTTTCGCCCGTGTTCACATTTCGCAGTCAAAGTGAGCACAAAGGCCACAGAGGCCACAAAGAGCACAGAGAAATGCAACGCAATTCAATTTGAATTTCCTCTCTGTGCTCTTTGTGGCCTCTGTGCCTTTGTGGCTTTGCGGGCAAATTGCCCCAGGATCCCGCGTGCTTCGCTTCTTTGCCTTTCGACGTTACAACCTCCGCCTTCGTGTCAATTGTCGCAATAACTTCGGAAATCCTCCCGCCGATCCTCACGGCTACTTCCATGGCGGTCGCCTGCGCCATGCTCAGCGTGTTTGTCGTCTCACGCCGCTGGGCGTTCATCGGCGAAGGCATCTCCCACAGCGGCTTCGGCGGGGCCGGCTCCGTCTGGCTGCTCGCGCTCGTCTTCCCCTCCCTTCGCGGCGAAGCCTACGACTGGACCCCCTACGCCGGGGTCGTCGTCTTTTGCCTTCTCACGGCACTGGCCATCGGCTACTTCACCCGCACCGGCCGCGTGAACAGCGACGCCGCCATCGGAATCTTCCTCGTCGCATCGCTCGCTTGGGGGCTGCTGGGCCAGCAGATCTACCGGAAGGTGACGGGGAAGGACCCCGTCGGCTTCGACACATTTCTTTTCGGGCAGATGAACGTTTCGCCGCAGTTCGCGATCGGGGCGATGCTGCTCTGCGGCGCGGTGTGCGCGGTGGTGATGCTGTTGACGAAGGAGATCGTCGCGTATTGCTTTGACCCGGTAACCGCCGAGGCGTCGGGCGTGCGGGTGGGGTTCGTGCATTACCTGCTGATGGTGCTCGTGTCGCTCACGATCGTGGTGGGCGTGCGCCTCGCGGGGAACGTGCTGGTGACGGCCCTGCTCGTCCTTCCCGGGGCGACGGCGCTGCTGGTGTGCCGGGGGCTGCGGCAGGCGGTGATGGCCTCGCTGGCCATCGCCCTCGCCGGCACGCTCGGGGGGGTCGCGGTTCACTTCCGATGGCTCTTCATCCCGACGGGGCCGGCGATCGTCCTTCTGCTTTTCGGCGAATTCGTCGCGGCGTACGGATGGGCACGCGTCACACGGCGGTAATCCCTCCAAAACCGCCGCACAAGCCCCCTCGCGCCCTCATTTTGAGCCCGCGGCATCCCTGACATTTTCTTTCACCAATTGGACGATTCGCGCCTCGATTTTTCGCCCCCGCGCATTCGCTTTCCCGCTGTGAATTCCCTATAATTCCCTGCGTTCGCCGGCCAGTCCGGATGCGGTGCATGGACGCATTATTTCCG
>JAQGHH010000601.1 GCA_028288945.1 Phycisphaerales bacterium | reverse complement strand
CCGGACGGCCTGATCGACCGCGGAGCGTACAATGCTTACGGGCACGACGGACAGCTACTTGCCACGACCGACGGTGTAAAAGCCATGTTCGCTTTGAGCCGGGAGACCACGATCAAGATCACGACCGGGGGAGAACTGTCGTTCGGTCCCAACGGCAACTCGGCGACCAAGGCGCAAAACTCCGGCAGCCTTCACGTTTTGATACAGAGGGTGGAAGCGCAATGATGACCGAAGCCCCCGAGTGGAAATGTGAATTTTGTAATTCGCCGGGGGTTCCTCTTTACGACCTCTACCTGGGCGAGAAGCGCGGTTCGATGGTCCGGTGCGAGAAGTGTGCGAGTTGTCAAATCGAAACGCCGTTTCCGGAAGCCGACGTTTACGATTCCTTCGAGAACTCCCACTTCTCGACAGAACCGTGGGAGATTCACAAGGCGCAGCTACTCGCCGAAGACTATTACCGAAAGGTGAAGCCGTATTATGTGAAACGCCTCAAAGACGCGTACGAAATAAGTTGCCTTGAATTTGGCTCCAAGTACGGATTTTTTTCTTTAAAGCTTCGCTGGAAGGACGGCCTCTACGTGGACGTTGTCGAGCCTAACAAGGCATACCGACAATTCTACGATGAGAGGCTTCACAACCACCCCGGCCACGTTGCCAAGTCGCTGAAAGAGTTTGGACCCCGGCCCAAGTACACCAACATTTACTCGTTCCACGTTGTCGAGCACTTCCAACGTCTCAGCGGGTTCTTGACTGATATCGTGCCAAGGCTGCACCCTGGAGGGCGGTTGGTGATGCTCACGCCCAACGCTTCGTCCAAATCCTTTTTGGCCTTGGGGGAGCGATGGGGATGGGCGTGTCCGACTCAGCACTTTCAGTTCCTTTCCACGAAAATCCCGCCGGAGTATTTCGCGAAATTCGGGCTGAAGGTCGTGGAATGCAAAGACGTTGCCCCCGCACCAATACACTACCCGAGTGTGGCCCACTCCAAGTTGCACGGCATTCGCCTTCACCGAGGTGAACCCTTTACCGGGGCGGGCAAGCTGGCCTCCAAAGTGATGACGGCCGCTGCAACAGCCTTCGCCCAAAACCGCTGGGGCATTACCCTCCTGCCGATCGAGAGGACCCTTACCGCCGGTCGATCCCCCAAAGACGAACTGCTCCTTGTCTTGGAAAAGGTGGCGTAGTGAACCGCGCCCAGCGGCTCCGCCAACGGAAACGCTTCGACGGACTCATTCACACACGATCGCACGGTTGCACTGCCTGGACAAACTGGGAAAGGGCCAGGCAGGGTTTGCGAGGCACCGTTTGGACGCACTTCGCAAATCGGGTATGTTAGGAGCGGTCACATGGGGTGGCGTGAAAAGACGGCAGGCCTTGACGCCGAGGTCCGTGACAAAATGAGTTCGACTGAATCGCCTGCGTGGCTGTGCGAGTTCTGCAACTCTTCGGGGGTCAGGCTCTACGATTTGTCTTTGGGGCAACGTCGCGGCGATATGTACCGTTGCGAGAAGTGCCTCAGTTGCCAAATCAAGACCCCATTTGCCGCCGCGGACTTGGAAGAATTTTACCGTACCAGCTACTTCTCCGAGCAACCTTGGGAGCTACATAAGGCCCGAGTTCTGGCCTTCGATTACTTGGAAAAAGTCCGCCCTCATGTGGTTCGGGCGGGTGCTCGCAACTCGCTGGCCCTGGAGATCGGGGCAGGGTACGGATTTTTTGCCGACCTGGTCCCTTCAAAACTCGGTATGCGGCTGGACGTTGTCGAGCCGAGCCAATCGTGCCGCGACTTCATCCTACGCCGTCATGGCAGCGGACGCGAGGGCAAGCTGGTGGAGTCCCTTGCCGAACTCCGTGGGTGTGAAACTTACGATAACGCGTTCGCATTTCACGTGACGGAGCATCTTCAGCGGCTTGGCCCCTTCTTAGCCGACGCCTCCGCAGTCTTGCGAATGGGCGGCAGAATCTCGATCCTCACGCCTAACGCCTCCTCCAAGTCATTCATAAATTCCGGTGAGCGATGGGGCTGGGCCTGTCCAAATCAGCATTACGAGTTCCTTTCCACGAAAATCCCGCCGGAGTATTTCGCGAAATTCGGGCTGAGGGTCGTGGAATGCAAAGACGTTGCCCCCGCATCGATACACTACCCGAGCATGGTGCACGCCAAGTTGCACCGCATTCGCCTTCACCGCGGCGAGCCTTCGAGCCAAGTCGGCAAATTGGCGTCCAAAATGATGACGGCCGCGGCAACACCGTTTGCGCAAAACCGAGAGGGGTTTAGCCTCCTGCCCATCGAGAGGACTCTTGCGGCCGGTCGATCCCCCAAAGACGAACTGCTCCTTGTCTTGGAAAAGGTGGCCCGGTGAGCCGCACGGCACGGGCAATCTCCGGCACGGTCACGGGCGGGGCGGCGTGGCTGATTCAGGTCGTGATGGCGGCCGCCGTCGCACCGGTGGTGCTCCGCTGTGCGGGCCAAGAAGTTCTCGGCACCTACGCCATCCTTATGCAGGTGATCGGCTATTCGGCGCTGCTCGACCTGGGGATCGGCGCGGGCATGTCGCGGTATCTGCCGCAGGCATTCGGCTCAGACGACGGCGGTCACCGCTTCCGCAGCGTCATGGCCAGTGGCCGCATGTTCCAACTGGCCACAAACCTCCTCAGCGCCGCCAGCATCGCGATCATGACCGTATTTGTTGAGAGATGGTTTAAGCTTTCGCCGGCCATCGCCGGCCAAGCGCGGCTGGCCCTCGTCATTCTCGCCGCCTGGACCGTGGTGCGAAGCCCGTGGTCACTGGCCCCCAGCGCACTGTTGGCCGTCCAGGACCTTTCGTTCCCGAGCATTGCCGCATTAGCCGCCAACGCGCTGCGCCTTGGCCTTACCCTGTTTGCCCTGATCAAAGGTTTCGGACTCGTCGGGATCACCGTGGCCAACGTGCTGGCTGAAGTAGCGCTGACGGGCGCTTGCGCGGTCCGCTTTCATAAGCTTTTCCCTCAGTTCCGGCCGGAGTGGGGCGCACCGGATAAGAAGCTGCTCAAAGAGTTGGTTTCTTACGGCGGACACCTGGCGGTCATCAACCTCGCCGTCCGGCTCTGCCTTTTCACCGACAACCTTGTCGTCGGGTCCCTCTTTGGTGCGGCCGCCGTGAGCGTGTATTACTCGACTCAACTCATCGGTAGCCAGCTTTGGGTCATCATTACCCGACTGCCCGACTTTAGTTCCCCGGCGATCAACGAACTCTATGCCCGGCACGAATCACACAGACTCGGCGCGATCATGCTCCGACTGCACCGGTACAACCTCTTAATCGTGCTGCCGGCGGCCGTGGGACTCATCGCGTTTAACGGCCCGACCGTCCGCCTGTGGCTCGGGCCGGGGCAGTACGCGGGCATGCTCCTCACGGCATCGCTTGCAGGGTTCATCGTGCTCATGTGCATTGGCCATGTCGCGTTCATTTTCGTAGCCGCCGTGGGGAGGATGCGGGTGACATCGACCCTTGCGGTCGCGGAGGGCGTAATAAACCTGGGCCTGTCGATCTGGCTTGGAAGGCGGATGGGCGTGCAGGGCGTGATGCTCGCGACGCTGCTGGCGAACCTGCCGACGACGGCCTACATGGTTTGGTTTGCGGCAAAGGAGTTCAGAGTTACGGTGCCCGAGGCACTGCAATCCCTTGTGCGCGGAACCGCCCCCGCCGTCTTGAGCGGCGTCGGCGTCCTGGTAATCCTGCGGCTGAATCCGCCGACGGACTGGTCGGCCCTGATTGGGGATGCCGCGGCCTTCGGCGTGTTGCATTGTGCGGCCGCCGCGCTGATCGGTGTCACGAAGGGCGAGCGGGCTTCGCTCCTGCGTGGGGCCGCCGCGCGGCGATCTCTGGCCAATATTGCTGCTGAATGAAGTCACTTGTGTTGAACAGGTGCAGCATGGAAGAGAGAGAACCATTGCAACCGCGTGACTCGGTAATTATTTTTCTGAAAGTCGTGACCCTCGTCACTGCCTTCGCGATTTTCTTGGAATTGCTTGCGGGAACCTTCAGAGGCTGAAATTCGCAGAATCCAACTTCCGGAATCAAGAACTCGCGTCAATTTTGCCGCAGAATGACGACGTGGAGCATCCCGCGGTTCAGCGGCTTTCCTGCCACATTCCCGTTGGGGCCGAACTTAAGCCTCTTGCCAACAGCGCCTTCGCGGCCCCCAAACGTCACCAGTTGGTCGGAATGCAAGCTGAGCCTGGGGCGATGGTCGTCACCCCATGTCATAAGAAGCTGCCCGTCGTACCCGAACTCGTTGCACGGCGGGCGCGATTGAATCCCCTCCGCGCCGCATTCTTCGCCATCGATCCGCCAAGCGCCCCTGACCACGATCCGATAAGTCTCATTGGCGTGGACCACGACCCCGGCGTCCTGCCAATCGAGTTGGGGCGAGACATCGAACTTCACGGGCGGCACGTTAACGATGGCTGTATTCAGGCCGTGGGTTCTTCCAGAACGTTGCTCGAGACTCTCTATGATCACTGAAAAGAGCAATGCCAATGCCGCCGCCAGCATAACGACGAGCGCCTTTTCGCGCCGGGACAACTTCGCCATCTCACCGTTTCCCTTTCCTAATCGCCTTTTTCGATCCGCCGCCACTGCCAAGCCCTTCGCGCCGCACGGAAGTTTCAGTCATTGCTCGCCGGCGCTCTTCCTCTTCGCCGCCCATTGCGCCGTCGCCCAGGCCGCCGGCGTCATCCCAACGGTTTTCACGAAGCGCGAGCAAAAGTGCGGCTGGTGGGAATACCCGCATGCCTTGGCCACCTGATCGCCTCTCACCCCGGACAGCAGGAGCCGCTTGGCCGCCTCGATCTGACACTCCGCGGCGACCGCCTTGGCCGTCTTCCCGAAGTGCAGCTTGAACCGCCGGAGGAAGTGGAACCGGGAGAGTCCTGCGGCGTCGGCCGCGTCCTGTAGGTCGATCCCGTTGGCGAAGTTCTTGCGGACGAATCGCATCGCGGCTTCGAGTTTGGGAACCTCTTCCGGGCGGATGGGGTTCCGGTCAGAACGCTTGGGCTTATTCAGAACCCTCGGGTTAGGCTTCTTCACTCGGGGCATTGTGCGCGCGAGGGACAGGTGGGCAAGGCATGTGCGTCGGCACCGCCCCGCACTCCGGGCAACGGTCGGGCGTGGCGCGCAGGTCGTAGCCGCATTTCGCACAGAACCCCTCACGCCGGGCCGGCAGCGTTTGTCGCACAAGCCACACGGCCGGAAGGACCGCCGCGAAGCCGATCAGCGAACCCAACGGAATTTTATGCGTCATATAGAAATACCGCGTTCGGGACCGCGAGAACCACAGCCCGGTGGTGTCCAGCCGCACGAGGATGTTGTACCCTTTGGGCCTCTCTTTAGTGCCGCTGCAATAGTCAAAGCCGCCGCCAAAGACGCCGACCTTCAGCAGGTAGCACAAGAGCGTTAGCGAGATAAGGGTAGACGTGCGGTAGAACATGGATGCTTATGGTCGCACGCGAGGTCGTCGCGGGTCATGCCATTGGCGGTTGCCGGTATGGCTCTGCACCCGGAGGCATCGGCTAGGGGTGGTACGGAGGTCGAAGCCGCAGGAAGGCAGAAGCCACAAACTTCCCTATGCCGCTGGCGAACTTTCCCGCTCACCCACGTCAGCAGGGTGTCGAAGACAATGAGTTTAGTGTCAGCACTCTGCCGGAGGCAAACGCTTGCCTAAGTCCCGCTCGTGAGGGAAGACATGACCCCGATGAGAAAGCAATTTGCGGCTGCCGATTCTTCACGTCACATCCCTTCGCTCGACGGGCTGCGTGGCGTGGCCATCCTGCTGGTGATGTTCAGGCACTTCGGCGTCCAAGGTTCCGGCACCTCAACCGGAGTCCAGATCATTCATCGCGCGGCGAGTGCCGGATGGATGGGAGTCGATCTGTTCTTCGTACTGTCGGGCTTCCTGATCACCCGAATTCTGTGGGATGCAAAAGGGTCGAACGGCTTTTTTTCCACCTTCTATGCCAGGCGGGCGCTACGCATTTTCCCCCTGTATTACGGCGTATTGCTCGTCCTCTACGTCGGCGTTCCGATCCTGACCCGCGAGACTATCCCGAGCCGCGGGGCGTGGTGGGTGTGGCTCTATCTGAGCAATATCCAGGGCGCGATGATCGGGGATTTCGTGAGGGGAACACCGCACTTCGACCTTGGGCATTTGTGGTCGCTGGCGGTCGAGGAGCAATTCTATCTCGTGTGGCCGCTGGCAGTGTTCCTGCTCGGCCGTCGCGGACTGCTCATCGCATGCATCGTCGCCATTGCTTCTGCGTTCGTACTGCGCAACGGGCTGCTTCTTGCGGGCTTTGACTATCACGCCGCCTATATCCTCACGCCCTGCCGGATGGACGGCCTTGCCATCGGCGCGGGGATTGCGTTGCTATTACGAACCCCGGAGGGCATTGCACTGTGCCACCGGCTGACGGTGCTGCTTTTCGTTCCGTGCGGCCTGGGCCTGCTGGTGCTTTTCGCGTCCCGCCGCGGCCTCGACGTAAACGGAGACCGCTGGGTGCAAGTCGTCGGCATGTCGCTCACGCCCGTTTTCTTCGGGTCGCTGATCTTCCTTACGATCCTCACGCCTCGCGGCGGCCTCTTCGAGCGCGCGTTCGATCGACGCTGGTTGCGGTTCTTTGGCCGACACGCCTACGGACTTTACCTCTTCCATCCGTTCTTGATTCGCGGTGCGATTCGCGTTGCCCGGCCGTTCGCCGCCTCCCCTCTGCTCACCGTGTTGGTGATTATGCTTGCGGGGACGGGTATGTCCGTGGGCCTTGCCGTGCTCAGCTTCCGATTCTTTGAAAATCCCATCAACAACCTAAAGCGATTCTTCCCCTACTCGCGGTCCACAAACAATGCGGACGCCAAAGCCCCGGAGTTGGTCTCCGTTTGACGCCCCGCCGTCGCGGTAGCGCCATGCAGCGATATCGGATGCTGGGTGGCATCTACCATACCCGCGCCCGCATCTCTTCGCCCGCAAGCCCGTAAGCCGCAGCACCCGCCCCGTCCCTTCTGCCAACTTCCACAGAGGGTATCAGCCCGGCCCCCCGTTGCCCGCCTAGGCCCGATCTGCCGGCCGTATGCCCCCCACAGGGAGCGGGGACCATCCTCCGGACAGCGTTGCAAGATATTTTCATTTTTGCAATTTGACGCTGCGACAATTCGGGTGCTAAGCTGCAAGGTAGAATTGCAGGCAGTGGGCGGCGGGAAGGGTGTGGGCATGTTCATTCTTGCAGAAAACGCAACGGAACTATTGCCCAAAGAGGCGATCCCGATCTTCTATTTTTTGCTGCCCGGATTCTTGACTGCGGCGGTGGTCTATACTCTTACCGCCCACCCGAAGGGCAATTCTTTCGAGCGGGTGGTGCAGGCGCTGATTTATACGGTGGTGATTCAGGGGATCGTCGTAAGTATACGATGGTTCATGTACCTCATCGGGGAGCACATCCGGTGGGACGCACATTATTTGGCGCTCGGGCCTTGGACATCGAATTCAGGGCTTCTGTGGTCCCTGATCGTTGCTGTCTTGGTTGGCATCGTCGTTAGCCGAAATGTCCATAAGCGGACGGCCATTTTCAAATGGATGCAACGGGCGTCGTGCAGCAGGCGGACGGCCTCACCAAGCCAGTGGTACACGGCCTTTCACCGGTATGACCGATATGTGATTCTCCACCTGGATGGCGAGAGGCGACTTAGAGGATGGCCCGAAGAGTGGCCGGATGAATGCGACAAGGGCCATTTCATTCTCGATGATCCTGCTTGGATTCTGGATGATGGAACGGCCGTTGGACTCATTCAGGTTTACAAAATGCTTGTTCCAGCATCGGACGTTTCATCGGTTGAGTTTGTGAACATGACCGGGGAAGTGACCGTCACCGAGGACGAGATCAAGAAAAATCAGAAGCCGCTAATCGAATTGTTTAACAAGGATGCAGCCAATGCCAAACCCTCCACCGAATCAATCGACCCCGCGAACGGAAACGGCAAATTGTCCCCCGCTGACGGAAAGCAACAACGGGCCAGCGCCGACGCGAATGGTGGCCCAGAAGTCGGCGAATGGGCAGGCACCGCAGGCGACAACGGGAACGAAGCCGATGGCATCGCCCGCCCCGCCCCCCAAAAAGTAAAAAACCGTAGGAAAAAGAAGCGTTGAGCTAATTCAGGGGAGCCTTCTTTCATGGCCAGTAAAAATACAAAGCGGGTGGTGCGCTCGTCGAAGTCCCTGCACACCATCTGCCAGACGGGGAACGTCGTTGGGAGTATAAATCCAGATACCCGCGTTCAGAACATGGCCAAACCTCTAAGTGCTGCGCAGACAAATCAATCGCCGGGAACCAAGCCGATGACTTCCCCTGCACCGCCGCCGAAGAAGTAAAATGTCGTAAAAGGAAGAACCTCTTCGTTAGGAGATTCCAGAATGGCAGACGAAAATCCAAAACAAGACCCTGCGCCACCGCCTGCCGCTGAAAGCAGAACGGCGCTTAGCGCAAATGGTGTACGTTGGATACAAGCGAGCGAAAATGCGCCACCGGAAAGGCGAAGTGAGAATGGGGCGAACCCGTTGAGCGCTGCGCCTGCCGGTCAAGTTCCCAATCAAATTCCTATCAACAGGCCGATGTCCTCGCCAGCGCCGCCGCCGAAGAAGTCGTCGTCGTGATCGGCCGATCGGTTAGTAGCCGGCGTCAATGTCATCATGTCTCCAGACTGACGCCCATTCCCCGTCAGAGCACAGCGCCGACCATTCACCGTTCACGACTCGAAGTTCCGTCCGAGTCATATCTGTTTTGTTGACCCGGAACACCTTGCCGTGCTCAGCGAAGCGAATGACCATGTGATTGTTCCACGACCCCTCGATCGGCACCGCCAGTTCCTCCCCCCACTCGTTATACCACTCTCCCTCACAGACTCTCAGTTTCAGAATCTTCGTTGAAGAACCATCCGCCCTGATGCAGCACTGCTTTGTTGGGGTATTGCACTTCCGCATAAGTCGGGATGTTCTCCCACCCGGTATGAACGAGCACGAGCGCAGCTATGATCGCAACGAAGATCGACACACCTGCCGAGACCGAAAGCGATTTCCGCCCGTCTCCCCGAATGAAGATTCGTACAGACTTGACAACCCAAGCACACGCCCCCTATGTCATATTCATGCTCATCATGGAACGTCGGCACGACCACGACCGGAGTTGAGAGCCGACAGGAGACTTTATCGGCCGCGGCGGACCAAAAGCTGCCCGCCCGCTGGAGAACTGTCAGCCCCCGCCCACGCCGAACAGACGAAGCAGCGTTAAGATGGTGTCGATCCGGCCCCCAGCAGCCGTGGAGCGTCTAAACCATCCACCGAGCCGCACATACGAAGGTCCCTGCACTTACGTAGGGCATTTCCTTTAGATATGATCCGCATCACCACACCGTACGGGGGCGCATAGTCCCGCGTGCCGCTGGGATCAGTAGAGGGCCTTGGGCAGCGGAGAACCGGATGAATATCTTTGCGGAAATCGAGGCATCAGAGTTCGTTAACGCGCGGCTTCAGCAGATCAAGCGGGAGGTGTCAGCGGAGGATCAGAACAAGCTGCTGAACATAAATGAAACAGAATACATCAACTATCTGGTTGCCAAGTACCGAGTCGATCCCTTGGTGTTCGATTATGCCGAAATGGCCGCAGGGGAGCACGAGGAATCAGTTCGGGTTGAGCGGATGCGCGATTTCGACTTCCGCGGGTTTGAACGCGGACAGACCATCAAGCGCCAAATTATCACGTTTTACATCCCGTTCGTCGGTGAGCGGGATTTGCTGAAGTGCGCACCGGGACACCGCCGTATGTGGACCATGGAAGTGGAGGTGAAGGGTGAGACGATCACCTTTACGATTCCTAATTACCGCGACGATTCAGTCGAAATAAAGCGAGAACTCGACAACTGCATCGAGCAGATGCAGTTCAACGCACAAAGTCTCGCGAACGAGCTTAACGCGTTTAATCAGAACGTGCTGCCGCAGCAGGTAGCTCAAGAGGTGAAGAGCAGGAGGGCGGAACTACTCCGCCGCACGAATACGCTCCAATCCTTGGGCGTTAAGTTAAGGCCGGCTGGCAATGTCCCCGCGACGTTTAGCGTACCGATCACGCCGAAGCCGTTGGTGGTTAAACCCTCAGCGCCATCGACGGCCTACAAACCTGAGCCGACAATCGACGAGGCAACCTACCGGGGAATACTTACGGTGCTACATGACCTTGGCGTGAGCATGGAACGCATGCCGAGCATTTACGCGGGTAGGGGCGAGGAGGCCCTCCGCGACCTGCTCATCATGCAGTTGGCACCGCATTTCCAAAGCGTGACCGGCGAGACATTCAACCGGGTTGGAAAGACCGATATCCTCGTGCGGGAGGACGGCAAGACCCTCTTCGTGGCGGAGTGTAAGTTTTGGAAGGGATTGAAAGGATATCACACCACCATCGATCAAGCACTTTCCTATCTGACATGGCGAGACTCCAAAGCTGCGGTTCTGTGTTTCGTAAAGGGCAAAAACCTTCAGCCGGTCTTAGACGAGGTACGCGACAAGACAAAGGACCATGCCGCACACGTCGCCCCACGGGGTAATCCGAACCCCGGATGGTTCGACTTTGAATTTCATCTGCCAAACGACAATACGCGCCGGGTAATGTTGGCGGTTCTGTGCTTTCACTTCCCCCCTGTCGGCGACGACGAACCGCCCGAGGCAAACTGATCGAGGCCAAGACCGGCAGCCGACTGTCGGGTTGAATTCTCACCGGTCCACACGCTTCGTGCCGCCCACGTCGGGTGCCGCTCCGGGGGCTTTTGTTTGTCCGGCAGAGGCGGTGTACGATTCCCCCGTGATCGCTACTTCATATGCCTATCCGTTCGACGAGTTTCTTCGGCATCATGATGACCTGAGCGCCGGCGGTGATCGTCGTGGCTCATTCGAGGGGAACGTCATCCGCGTGTTCAAATACATGCAGCGGGTCTGCCCGGATCAGGATGAAGCGCGGTGGAAGATGTCCCGATTCATCCTGATAATGCAGTACATCGCGGAGCACATCGAGGACTTCGATACGGGTGACTTTGCCGTAAATGGTTCTCCAAAAGTCGGTGCCCTTGTCGGGCACCATCTTTTCCGTGCGGTTCACGAGATTTTCACGACCACGGACCTGACCGCCCTCGGTCACGGACCGTCAAGCAAGTCAGTACTCGAATTGGCAGCGAGGTACCGGCCGACTGATGGGAGTTCGGCCGAAGCTCCGTGATGTAGTCAGTTGGTCTGTACGCCTCACCAACGCTTTTCTGAAGTTTGCTCGCAGGTGTGCTGCACACCCGCACCCCCGTTTTTCGTGTCCATTCGGGTCTTGACCCGTCTTGGACATTGGCTATTCTGCGTCAAAATCGGTGTTTTTACTGGACTGAAAATCCATGTGTCGCCGGTTCGATCCCGGCTCTGCCCATCTGGAAGACAACCCCCGAAATCATCGGGGGTTGTTTCGTTTCCACAACCGCCGCCGCGTCTGTCGAAGCCGGCCCCGGCCGCCCGGCCCTGCCCGATTCCCGCGTTTTTAGGGCGAAAATCGATCGTTGCCATCCGGTGGCTTTCACCAGAGACACATGGATTTTCAGTCCATTGCTCGCGCGGTACCTTTGCCAACCTTGAGCCGTAAAACATTGCCGTTTTCTGGAATTGAACGGATTGGCCCATCTGGACACATGCCGCGGGTTTTACTGTCCGTAAGTGTTCACGTGGAACTCCTCGCCAAGTGCGATGCTCGCCTGCGAGACGTTGTTCAGCCGACTGATCACCACATATCCGAGACTCTTGCGACCCTTGCGAATCGTCGCCGGCACCGGCTTGGCCGGCTAAGCCGGGCTTGCCGGCTGTAGGGCTAATGGGGGCTAAAGGTTCGCTGGCCAGGATATCCGGGCCGACGGGGGATGATCTGATGTGTAGGCGTGCTTCCCCGACAGAACATCGGGTGTTCCGGGCTGTCCGACGTGACCGCTTGGCTGCGGATCATCGTCGGCCTCATTGGGATGTGGGAAATTCTTTTCTTACTTCTTTTTCCCCACAGCTACTTTCGCCTTGGCTGCCAGGTCCTGCTTCTTCTTCTGGTCGGCGCTATCGGTCTTGGCTTTCTTCTGCGAGGCTTGTTTGTGCATCGACTTCGGGGATTTGTCGCCCATGTGACTTCATCTTTCGTGTAAGAATTCGTTGCTTCTTGGAACACGTTAGCTCTTTACCGGCAAACAAACAATCACTCACGCCCGGCAGGCCGACGCCATCGGTTTGAGTGGACAAATCCACGGGCGAACCGGCGCACGCCGCGGTCCCGTCAAGGTCGGGCCGTGAATTCCTGCCGGATGCGCGTGGCCTCACGGCGGGCGGTCTCCGGATCGGCGCCCCGGTCGAAAAGCACGAGCCGCGCCAGCGCGACCGCCGCCTCGGCTTCCTCATATACCGCCCCGTCAGCGCCCGCCTGAACGAGTTCGTCACGCTCAGCGATGTACCGGGCGCGCACGAACACCCGGATCGCCGGGTTGATCAGCTTCGCGGCGACGATCAGCGGGTTGCGGTTCGCGGAGTGCGGGAGCGCGATGATCAAATGACTGGCACGCGCCAGCGCCTGATGCATCACCTCAATATTGAACGCATCCCCGTAAAGCGCACGCCTGCCCTCCCGCTGCAGCGACTGCACCGTATCCATGTTCAGGTCCACGACCACCGTTTCGAGGCCGCTGCCGCGGAGGATTGAGTCTGCCGCGCGGCCCACCGGCCCGTACCCCACGACGACGGCAACGGGCTTGTCCGACTGCTCGAGATCGCGGCCGGCCCGCTCGTTCATTTCCCGTTCACGGCGGGCGGTATTTCGGTTCATGAACCCCCACAGGGCGGGCCAGCGCTTGAGCGTATTCTCAAGCGGGATGAGCAGCCGGAAGAGGACCGGGTTTAGCGTGATGGAGACCAGCGCGCAGGCAACCAGCACGTTATGCCCCGCCTCGTTCATCAGCCCGTGGCGCCGGGCGAGTTCGGAGAGAATGAAGGAGAACTCGCCGATCTGCGCCAGCCCCAGTGCGACGACCAGCCCCGTCCGCGCCGGGTAGCCGATTAACGCAATGATGGTCAGCGCGGCCATCGGCTTGGCCAGCATGACGACCGCCAGCCCGGCCAGCACCAGCCACGGTTCCCGGAGGATGAATGTCGGGTCAAAGAGCATTCCCACCGACGCGAAGAACAGGACCGCGAAGGCGTCGCGGAGCGGCAAGGCGTCCGCCGCGGCTTGCTGGGAGACGGGCGACTGGCCGACCACCATGCCCGCGAGAAACGCCCCCAGCGCCATCGACGCCCCGAAGACGTACGCCGACACCGCGGCCACGGCGACCGCCATCACCAGCACGGTGAGCGTGAACAGTTCGCGCGACCGCAATCGCGCTACGCGCACCATCACCCAAGGGATGACCCGCGACCCGCCGACGAGAAGCAGCGCCACCAGCGCCGCGAGTTTGAGCAGCGCGATCAGAAGCCCCCACCCGAGGCTTGCCGGCGGAGAATGGCCGCCGCCGGAATGCGAGGCCGTCCCCAATGCCGGGATCAGCACGAGGACGATGACAGTCAATACGTCTTCGACAATGAGCCACCCCACCGCGACGTGCCCGGCCGTCGTGTCGAGCAGGCGGTTGTCCGTTAATACCCGGATCAGCACGACGGTACTGGCGACGGCCATCGCCATCCCGAGCACCACCCCGGATTTCACGGGCATTCCGAACGCCACGGCGACCGCCGTCCCGAGCAGCGTCGCCACCAGGCTTTGCCCCAGTGCTCCGGGCACCGCGACGTTTCTGACGGCCAACAGGTCGCGCAAATGAAAGTGAAGGCCGACGCCGAACATCAAGAGGATGACGCCCAGCTCGGCGAGCTGCGCGGCGATTTTGACGTCGGCGATAAACCCCGGGGTGTGCGGGCCGATCGCAATACCCGCAAGCAAATACCCCACGATGGGCGATAGCCTGAGCCTCTGAGTGATCAGCCCCAAGACCCACGCGGCGGTAAACGCAGCCGCGATGGTCGTGACGAGAGGCAGATCGTGCATGGGCTGGTTTTTAGCCCTAATGCCTGTCGAGGTCTAGCGGGCAAAGTTTCAGGCATGAAGCCGGAAACGCCCATTCAGTTGTTCCGTTTCTTTTTGGGATTGGGGTCGTCACGACTCGGTTTCGTCGTTCTCGTCCGCCCGCCCCTCGACCTCGAGATGCTCGAAATTCGGAAACCTGGTATTCTCGGATTCCACCCCCTGACCGCCCTTCACCACCCCATCACGACAAGAATGCCAGCCGATACACGACCCCGTTACCGTCGCGAGTCGACTTGCTCCGAGCGATGGGCACGGCGTCCGCGGCCGTTCCGTAGCCGCAACGCATTCGTCCTAAAGTCCTTAAGGCACCCAATCGCCGCGAAAACCCAAAGCTTTAGGATGCTCGTCGCCACCTTCCTCCAAACATGTGGCCTTCTCGTGAGGCTTGGATCCAAGGTTGTGGCAGAGCGTACTGCGGCCAGATCTTCCCTGAACGAATATAGAGGGTTATTCATCGTCGATAAGATCAGCCGTGCTCGCTCACTAACCAGGCGCCTGTCCTTTACATCGAAACTAAACGTTTGTGATCTCCGGCTATATAGTTCAGCATAGTGTTTGGCAATGCCATCCTGGCTAAAGTTATCGACGATAAACCTTCTGCACATTTCTCGCCGCTCGGCCATCGCCTGCTTGGCGGATATAACCGTCGAGACCAGATCACACAGTTCCGTTGCCGTGATCTCCGGCGGATATAATACTCCTCCGTGTTCGCTTCGAACGCTCTCGTCGACTCCAACTGCCGTGGCAGCAACAACCGGGCAACCGCAGGCTTGTGCTTCAATCAAAGCAAATGACAGTCCCTCGTATCGGGTGGTTGAAACCACACATCCGCCACTCTCGGATACGCGCCGGTAGAAATCAGGCATCCGGTCTCTCGGCACGGACTTCCACAATTCGACGTGAGGAAGGATGGCTTCCCTGAGGGAGGCTGAGACGCTAGCGCAACCCTCAGGATCTGCAATCCATACACGGATCCCCCTGGCCTTGAGGTGAGGAACCATCAGGGCGAACAAATCAAATCTCTTCTGTGGAAGGTCAGAGGCCCTTCCCACCCAAGCGATGATCGGGGCGCCGCCGACATATTCTGAGGGAGAGAAGAGCGAGGTATCAACCCCGTTGTAGATCGTGTCGACCTTCAAGTCAGTCATCGATTCCAATTCCAGGGCTTGCCGCCGATTTACACTGGTTAGCGCAAAGCAGTTTTTTGAGTTCCATCCCGGCAAGACAACGCCCTGGGCGGTAACAACGACCTTGCCCGACCACGCAATATTCCGCAGTTTGCGGGCAAGCACGCCATTATCCACCGAAGACAGGGTTGTTTGAATTACCTCGCATTTTGATGTGCCGAGCACGCTCTTCAGAGAAATGACCGTGCCTAAATGCGCCCGGCACAGCGTTGAAAGCTCCTGGTAACCTCCCTCGTCTCGCTCAAAGTAGCATTCTGCGTCAATTCCAATGCTTCCTAACGATCGATACATGGTTTGAATGAAGGTATTAATACCGCCAGGAGCGCACCGGGCGGCATAGAAGAGCATTTTCATGTTCACTATTCCCTTGGCGGCGGAGTCTGAAAGACTGGATCCGTGCGGAACGACGTCATTCACCGATTGCCAGCTGTCGCGAGTAATGAGTTGTTCCTCACTCTAATTAGACGCTGACCGACCTGTGTGACTAAATTGGTTCTCGACTGATACGGATCTGCTCGCTGAATCGATCGTCAGATCGGGTGGTGCTCTTGCTCGTAAGGGTAAGAATTCCGCTCGATACTGGCCGCCCGGCAGGCGTCGTTGTCGGCGGTCATCGTCCCGAACTTCTCGATGGCGTTTGGGGAGGGTTTTCCACAAACGTCCG
Organism: Phycisphaerales bacterium; assembly: GCA_028288945.1. Classification (GTDB taxonomy): domain Bacteria; phylum Planctomycetota; class Phycisphaerae; order Tepidisphaerales; family Tepidisphaeraceae; genus RYN-428. The sequence continues at coordinate 8,704 of JAQGHH010000601.1, read as the reverse complement.
ACCATCCATGAATGGAGATTCAATCTAGCGGGACGAAATGGTCGAGACAATGTAGAAAGCAGTCGGAGACAAAGACGAGCTGAGCTGGATCCGGTGCTGCGGCTTACAAAGGTTTTGGCGTCAACAAATGACCTCTACCTAAGCGGCAGTGAGCCCCGCCGAATGATACAATCCCGGCATGCCGCAATTCAGCGCCGGTCTACTCATGTACCGCGTCCGCCAGGGCAAGCCGCAAGTGCTGCTCGTTCATCCCGGCGGGCCGTTTTGGCGGAACAAGGACGAGGGGGCGTGGACGATTCCCAAGGGCGTTGTGGCGGCGGGTGAAGAACTGCTGGACGCCGCCCGGCGTGAGTTTCTGGAGGAGACGGGCTTCGCGCCCGCCGGTCGATTAATTGCGCTCAGTCCGGTGAAACAGAAGTCGGGGAAGGTCGTTCATGCGTGGGCGGTGGAAGGGGATATTGATGCTGCCGCCATCAAGAGCAACACGTTCATGATGGAATGGCCGCCGCGATCGGGGAAGCAGGCGGAGTTTCCGGAAGTGGACCGGGCGGAGTGGTTCGGCCTTGAAACGGCGAAGAAAAAAATGAACCCGGCGCAGGCGGCGTTCGTGGCCGAGCTGGAACAGGTGCTTGCCCATAAGGGCGCCATTGCTCCCCACGCGGATTGAGTCCTCGCAGATGAGCGGGACCGGCCACATCCGTTTAGCCGCCCCGCTTGCGGGGCGCGTTTCGCGCCAGCGAAAAGAAAACGCGCCGCAAACTGCCTGCTGCTGGGAGACCTCGGCGACTCCAGCGGCGTCCCCGTGCGCAATCGCTCAACGTCAGTGAATTTCCCCGTCCATGGCAGCAGCATTGGCGGGTAGAATCTCACGGTCGGCGGAAACGTTTGCGCGGCCGCCTCATATCGAAGGGGGAAACCCGCGGCGCGGTGATGGTCGTTGATTTTGCCGAGCCGCGGGCGTGAACGGGAAGGAGATGCCGATGGCACTGGTAAGGCTTGGAGCCGGCGTCGCGGTTGAGCTGGATCGGGTTTATGCGATTCAGTCGGTGCACTTTCCCCACAGTGCGGCGATTCAAGAGCTTCGGATCTACATGGACACCGAAGACCCCGCCGCGGCCCCCACGTTGCGGCTGAGCCATCAATCCATCAATGCCAACACCGTGTGGCACGCGCTCAAGAACGGACTTGCGCCGCATCTTTTATTTCATGGGAACTGGGCGATTGATTTGAAGCACGTGTCGAGCGTCATCTGCGAGCCGGCCCGCCCGGGGCACGCGGCGGAGTGCATCGTCACCGTGACCGTCGGGCAATGGCCCCCCTTGGCCCTGCGGGTTGAGCCGGCGATGGCTGAAGGGCTTTTGCACTCGTGCGCCGTGGCCGATGCGGGGGAAAACAATGAACCAGTCAACATGCCAGTAAATTCGCCACATAAATAGAACCGCCTCTCATCGGTGGCGGTTCCAACGCAGCGCGAGCGGAGCGGCGGCCAGCCGGGTCGCGGGGAGAAACAACAAGATCGCCGGAATCAGAATGGGGTGCGCGCGGACCTGGCCGTGGAGAATGACGAGCAGGCCAAGCACGATCACCAGCCAACCGGCCACCAGAAGAGCGATCGTCCGCGGCTGCATCATGCGGGTGCGGCGGAGCGCCGCCGCAAGCGCCACCCCGACGGCGAGGTTGATCGCGACGACGCCAGAGAACACCCAGGGGGTAACCCGCCGGACGACCGGAAGAATTACGGGGTGCCGATATGCGACCACGCCGCCCAAGCTGATGACCAGCAGGGACACGATCGAGGGGATGACGCCGAAGGCGGTCATGAACCAGGGTCGGCCGCTGAGCGGAAAGAAAAGGCCGCCGACTTGGTTGCGCCATATGCCGAATACGAAAAGGACCACCCCCGCAACGCCATACATCGTGAGCTGGGGTGTGGCGTGATGCATCGCCCAGGCGGCGAGCGATTGGCTGCGATCGAACGGGTTGGGCGTCAGGATCGAGCCGAGGGAGGCAAACCCAAATATGATCGCGCAAGCGATCGCCGTGCTGATGGCGGCGGCTTTCAGCTTCGCCAGCACGAAGTCGGCGGTTGGGAGGGGCCGCGTGGTCAGGAACGCGGGCCACTGGGCGACCTTTCCCCAGTAGTCGGACTTGCCCAGGCCGCCGCCGGCCATGCCTGAAATGGCGTACAGGCTGACGAGACACGCGCAGAGGCCGAAGATCGGTATGGGGACGTCAAAAGCGCCGATCGCGCTCCGGGGGATGGGAGTGGCCCGCGCGGCCTTCACGAGCGGAACGAACATGGCGATGCAAGTGACCGCAGTCATTCCGGGAAGGAAGGCGATGTTTCGGCGGCATTCGTACCAGAGTTGGGCCGCCGCGGGGGAACGGAATGGGGGCTTCGCGCGACGCCGCACGGCGCTTTGTGAATCTGAAGTCGAAAACACCCGGCGGCGCAACGATTCAGCGAGCCTATTCCCACCGCCGTCGCCGAGACGGAAGCGGGCGACGCCTCGCGCGGCCAGGGCATGCGCGAGCAGGGCCAGCGCCGCGTATCCCGCCGCGATCGCAACGGGGGAAACGCCCAGGCTGCCGGCGTACAAGCCGCACACGATGAGCCCCATGATGATCGGGATGAGCACGACGGCCCGGCCGATCGGGAACGGGAATGGCACCCATGCGATGGCCTGAATCCAGGCGATGACCGCGCCGGCCATGAACGCCGGCCAGAGGACCGGGACGCCCACCCCGCAGGCATTGAGCACCAAACCCGCCGCCAGCGCCCAGAACGTGCCGATCATCACCGAGCCGATGAGCATCGGCCATCCGGCCAGGGCGCGCGCGGACGCCGGGAGCGAGAGCATGTGCCTGGGAAATCCGGAGGTGCGGGCGGCGAGGTCGGTCGGCCCGTAGGTAAAGGCGTGCACGAGGTAAGTGAACGGGATCGCCAGCGGGAACATCAGCAACGCGACAATGGGCAGGGCGAAATCCGGCGACGCATGAACGCGCGGAATGCGTGCCGCGACGGCCAGCGCGAGCAGATACGCCAGCATTCCGCCGACCACCCAGCGAAAGCGCAGCCAGAGGTAAATCCCGATGCCGAGGGCTGGAGAGTTCATGCTTCGTCCTCCTCGCTCGCGTTGGCCGTGGCGGTTTTGCTGCTGGTGCGGGCCAGGAAGATTTCGTCGAGGGAGAGGCCGGATTGTTCAACGAGCCGGGCGTCCCACTGTTGGGTCTGAGTCGGCAGGTCGCCGGGCGAACCCGCGTAGACGGCCGTCCAGTCGTGACCAGCGCCGTCCCAGGTGAGCGCTCCCGCCAGCACGGGCGGCGATTCGCGCGGGCTGTCGAATCGGAACGTCAGCCGGGCGTGCGTCTGCTTTACTTTGTCCAACGAATCGCAAAACAAAATGCGGCCGGCGCGGATCATCGCCACTCGATCCGAAACCCGCTCCACCTCGGCCAGCAAATGCGATGAGAAAAGAACCGTGCGCCCCTCGTCCGCGATCGTGCGGATGATCGCGCCGAGGATGTCGCGGCGGACGATCGGATCGAGCCCGGACGACGGCTCATCAAGCACCAGCAATTGCGGCCGATACGCCAGCGCCGCCAGCAATCCCGCACGCGCTTTTTGTCCCTTGGACAAATGCTTCACCTTCGCCATCGGATCGAGCGCGAATTCCTGGCGGAGTTGCTCGGCGTAGGCGTGGTCCCACGACGGGTAGAACGCCGCGACGTATCGGAGAAGATCTCGCACGCGCATCCAGCCGGGCAGGTCGGGCTCTTCGGAAAGGTAGCCGATCCCCGACAGCACGCGCACGGGCTGGGCCACCGGATCGAGCCCGAACACGCGCACGGTCCCGACCTGCGCTTTGAGAAGCCCGAGAATGTGTTTGATGAGCGTGGTTTTGCCCGCGCCGTTTTCGCCGACGAGGCCCAGCACCGTGCCGGCGGGGAGCGAGAGGCTCACATCGTCGAGCGCGAGCTTCGCGCCGAATCGCCGGCAGACGTTGCGCACTTCGACCACTGAATCCCCGGCGATCGGTTCGGGTTCCGCGCGCTCTAACAGAGTGTTGGGGGCGACCATGATTCAGTCCTCCGCGTGGTGTGCCTGCATGACCCCGTCGCGTTGACGGAGAATGGCGATGACTTCGTCGAGCGGGATATCCATCTGTCGGGCCTCGGCGAGCAGGCCGTCGATCCGCTGCGTGATGATCTTGAGCCGGTCGCGCCGCACGAGCCGCGGGCCGGCGCCCGAGACGTACGTACCGCTGGTTCGCCGCTTCTCGACGATCCCCGCGAGTTCCAACTCGCGGTACGCCCGCGCGACCGTGTTCGGATTGATGACCAGCTTCTCCGCCAACACCCGGATCGGCGGCAGCTCCTCCCCCTCGGCGAGGCGGCCCGAAGAGACGAGGTATTTCACCTGATTGACGATCTGCAGGTAGATCGGGACGCCGTCGCTGGGGGAAATGTGGATCTGCATGGGCTTTGGCCTATTGTACTAGTTCAATGGTACAGTCGTGATGGGGGCAATGCAATTGAATTCTCGGGAAGTGCAGAAGAGTGCAGAGTGCAGAATAAAAAGGGTTGAGCGGTCAGTCTTGCGCGCTGTGTGTACGTTCATCACGCCGGGTACGAGCTGAAAGCGAGGCCCCGGATTCGGTGGATCGGAGAATCGCGTCCCCAAGAATCCGGGGCCTCGCTGGCGCTCGTACCCGGCGTGTATGGGTATTCCCGGGCTTGGGCGCATGGCTCCTGGCCATTCGCTGCTTCCTTACTCTGCATTCTGCACTCTTCATTCTGCATTTTTCTTTCCGCACTTTTCCCGGAATATTCCCGCGGGGCCGGGGTGCTAAGCATCCAGAGGTGATCGCACCGGCATGTCAGGGCGGGTGTCCCGCCCGGGGGTGGGACTAAAGGCCGATGGCTTGCGACCGCCCAACATCTCACCCTACGCCCGGCGGACGCCCGGCTGGTGAAGGAGCGATTGGCTATGAAACTTCGCAAGACGTTACTCGTTTCCGCGGCTGCTTTTGCGCTCGCCATGCCCGTTTGGAGCTTCGGGGCGGACGATCCCGCACCCACACCGGCCCCCGCTCAGCAACAGCCGCCCCGCGGCAACCGGGGATTCGGGCGCAACGCGCTCAATGAGCTGGTGTCGGCACTGGGCGAGCTGAATCTCGCGCCGGATTTTGCCCTGGCCCCCGACCAGAAAACGAAAATCCAGAGCATCCGCGATGACTTCAAGAAGCAATCCGACCAGTGGCGAACCGAGCACGCCGCCGACATCAAGAAAATCCAGGACCAGTTCGCCGAGCTGCGCAACGCCGGGCAGGATGCCCAGGACAAGCGGCAGGAACTGAACACGGCCCGCACACAGCTCTTCGCCTCGGCCCCGAACGCCGACGAAGCGGCCAAGCAGATCCAGGCCGTGCTCACCACCGAGCAAGTGCAGCGGCTCACCGACGAGCAGGCGAAGATCGCCAAGGCGCGTCAGGACGCCGCAGCGCAGTTCGGCGGCGGCCGCGGTGGCCAGGGGGGACGCCGAGGCGGCGGCGCGGGTGCCGGCGCGGCGGGGAACTGAACTTATCTACCGATAGCGCCGGCGTTTGATTGCCGGCATGTAAAGCAGACCGACGGGCCGCCCAATTCCGGGCGGCCCGTTTTCGTTTTTCCTATGTTCACGCACGTCTTGTCATGCGAATATCGTTGGAATCAAAATGGGGATTCCAATGGCCAAGCACGATTCACTCACCGATCGCGATCGCGCACTGCGCGAACATCTGTTGGAACTGTTACGCGGCGGTCATGCGCATGTGGAATTCGATCGCGCGGTTGGCGGCCTGCCGGCGAAATTGCGCGGGGCGAAGCCGCCGGGACAGCCGCATACGCCGTGGCGGTTGCTCGAGCACATGAGCATCGCGCAGCGGGACATATTGGATTTCAGCCGGGACGGTTCGCATGTCTCGCCGGATTGGCCCGAAGGGTACTGGCCGGTGGGCGACGGGCCGCCGGACGAGAAGGCGTGGGATCAAAGCGTCGAGTCGTTCAAGGCGGACGCGACGGCGATGCAGGATCTCGTGGCGAACAAAGCCACGGACCTCCTAGCCCCCATCCCCGGCGGGCAGGGGCAAACCCTCCTCCGCGAGGCGCTGCTTGTCGCCGATCACAACGCGTATCACCTCGGGCAGTTGATCATCATCCGGCGACTCTTGGGGGCGTGGAAAGATTGATGAATAATGTGCGCCGGGGAGTAATTACAATTCAGTGCACCGAGCCGATGGCGGCTCCCCAGCCCCGGGGGGGCGAAAGACCTTAGCCCACGGCGTAAGCCGTGGGTGACAAATGTAGTAGATACAACCAGCCCCGGAGGGCCGTAAGAAGCATCGGATAACCAAGCGGTTGTCGGCGATCAGAAGGTGTATCGATCGTACGAGTGGTTGGAGCCCGGCCGTGTCGTCCATTTCGACGCCCCGGGTCAAACACCCGAAGCCGCGGGTCCGATCCGTGCGAACAACGCACACTTCGTCCTGCGCTTCTTACGCCCCTCCGGGGCTGTAAACCCTTCTCGATGAACACCCACGACTCGCGTCGTGGGCTAAGGTCTTACGCCCCTCCGGGGCTGAGGAAGCCAGTTTTTGCGCGGAACGAATGGCTGCCGCATTCAGCTACTTCGTGTTCGTGCGGAGGAATTCGATTGTCGCCGGCCAGGCCTGGTCGGCGGCCTTCTTGTTGGCCTCCTTGTCCTGGGCGCGGAGGAAGCCGTGGCCTGCGCCGTCGTAGACGTGCGGCGTGTACGGCTTGCCCAGCTTCTTCATGGCGGCGACGGTGGGATCGACGGTGGAGGTGATGCGGGCATCGTTGCCGCCGTAAAGGCCTAGGACGGGGCAGGCGATTTTTCCCAATACATCACTGGCGGGAGGCGCACCGTAATAGACGACGGCGGCGCTGAGGCCCGGCTGGGCCGCGGCGTAGGCGAAGCTTTGCCCGCCACCCCAGCAGAAGCCGATCGTCCCGGTCTTTCCGCTGGAGGCGGGGAGTTTGCTGCCGTAGTCGCGGACGGCGTTCAGGTCCGCCGTCACTTCCTCCGGCGTGAGGCCGCGGATCGCCTTTGTGACATCGTCGCGACTCGCGAAGGTGTCGGTGCCGCCGCCGTCTTTCCCGTGGCCCGAAAGCATGTCCGGCGCGATCGCGATAAACCCGTCCGCGGCCAGTTGGTCGGTGACGGAGCGGATCCAATCACTTTCGCCGAAGATCTCGTGGATCACGATGACCACGGGCGCTTTGTCCTTGCGCTCGGGGTAGACGATGTAGCTGCGGAGCGGGGTCTTGGAGTTGGGAACGGTTACGTCGACCCATTCGCCGTGGCGGGGAGATTTTTCGAGAGTCGCCTTGGCCCCCTGCTCGCCGGGCGGCAGTCCGCCCGGTGTGCCGGGATCGGCGGCAAAGGCGGCGGTTGAGAGAAGTAGCAGCGCGGCAAAAAGTGTTGGTTTCATGGCCCGAGTTATACCCGCGCGGCAGGCCGGTCATCAAAAGTTTGTCTCTTCCTTCACTATTTTAAGTGGAATGCAATGGCACCTGCTATCACCACCAGATAGCCGACGATGAAGATGATCATCAGAATTCCGCTCACCCGAAAGGTGCTTTTCATCGCGGCGAGCGCCCCCTCGAGGTCAGTGGCTTGGCGCAACCGCGCCAACCGGCCCACTCGCGAGCAAAAACGGGACATGTAGATGGCGGGAAGGATGTAAACAACCGCCAGGACGACATAGATGAGGCCGAGCCAGACCGGTATGCCCACCCCGCCGCCTTTGACGAAGGATGCGGCCGCCGCGACGGTCACCCCCGCGATCACGCACAAGCCCCCAAAGATGAAGAACATGATCGCGATAAACATCGCCCACGGGCGGGTCTGCCTGAGTAGCTGGAGTGAGTGGTCTGTGAACGGGATCGCGTCGGCACTGGGCGCTTCATAGCCGAGTGCACCATAGGACGCCGGCGCAGCCGCGACGGCGTAGCCCGGATTGGGCGCGGCGTCTTGCGCAGGCATGACCATGCCGGCCTGCCCCGCCGGGACCCATTGCGGCAGCGACTGGTTCCAGACCAGGTCCGAAGGCCGGATCGAGCCGGCGGCGACGAGTGCTCTAAATTGATCTTCACTGACCGGCCCGTGCTGCTGGCCGCCGGACGTGTAATGCCAATCGGGCATCGGAAACTCCTGGGTTCGACACAAGGGCGGCCAGAAATGCGCCGGCCATTGCCCGCGCGTTCAGCGGCGTTCCAGCCATCCTACCAAAGCGAAAAACAAAAGCATGAGAAGAAGCAGCGAGCATGGAATGATAATGCATCCGATCAGAATCCATTGCTCGAACATCGGAGTCCGCCGCTTCTTTCGCGGACGCGGCGTGGCGTAATCCAGCGGTCGCGGCTCCGGCATCGCAGCATGATACCGATGATGTCAGGTTGTGGCCCAATCGCGGAGTACGGGCCAACGCGGAGTACGGCCCCGGCCGGGCCGCCCATGCCATGGGATGATGCCGTGGGCGCCAAGGAATCAGGAAGCGGCACGGCGGCGCGAAGTAGTTGCAAGTCCGCGCCGCGGCGCTGACAATCTCTCTTCACATGTCTCCTGTTTCATCCACCTCCTCGGCCGCGGAAGGTTCTGTCGTCGAAACTATTGGGCAGCGCGGGGGACTCCCTGCGCCGT
>JAQGHH010000597.1 GCA_028288945.1 Phycisphaerales bacterium | reverse complement strand
GCGCCATCGACCGCGGTGATGCGGTAGTAGCTGATCGCCCCGGCGGGGGCGGCCGAGTCAACATAGCTGGCCGACGTCAGCGGCGTGGCGTTGAGCTTCGTGAACGTGCCCGACGCGGTCGATCCGCGGTAGACGTTGTAGCCGACGAGCGTGGCGGAGCTGATCGGCGACCACTGTACGCTGATGCCGCCGGCCGGGGCGGCGGTGGCCTGCGCGTCCGTGGGGACGGGCGTTGCCCCGGCGGGCTTCATGTTCGTGATAAGGTAGACGTTGTCCTGGAAGTCGTAGTTCTCGAATGTCGTGCTGCCGTAGTCGAGGGCGGCGATGTACGTGTTGGGGACGAGGTTGCCGAGGCTGTCGCGGACAGGGTAGAAGCGGACGTGATGCCCGCCGCCACCGCCCACCGTGTTGCGCGTGTCGTCGCTGGTCTGGCCGTCGAGATTCCAACCGAACGTGGCGGCGGTGGGGGTGAACGACGCGAAGCCCGCGCCGCCCGTCGAGTTCATCGGAAGGAGCGACTGGCCATGGGCGATCGCGTCGCGGATCACCCACGTGTTGCTCGTGCTCCCCTTGGCGTACCAGCCGAAGACGCTTGCCGTGTTGGTGTTGCTTGTCGAATCGATCTGCTGGTGGTACGCGGCAAGATGTGTCGCGGTGATCGGCTGGCTCGGGTCGGCGATGTTCCAGAACGCGCTGACGACTTCTTCGCCGTAATACGTCGGCGTGCTCGCGCCTTCCGTGTAGTCGGTCAGCGCGGTGCTGGCGATGTTGGTGTTGTACCCGTAGATCATGTTCACCATGGTCTGCAGGCCCGGCTCCTCTTCGTGCTCAGAGAGGTGCTGCCACCAACCGGCAAGCTGGATCGGTTTGCTGGGTTGGACCGGGTCGTTGGTGACGATGGTAAGCGTACCGGTCCAAAGCCCCGCCGCGGTGAACACGTTGTAGCCCGGGTCATTGGCGACGGCAGTGTCGTTGGTCTGATTGGTGTTATGCACCGGCGCTTTCTGCGCGATGAACATCACTTTCAGCGTCAACGTCGCGCCGGGGGCGAGGGTGTAGGGAGTGGTCGGCGCGTTGACGAGCTGCCAGTTGGTCGTGTCGGAAAGATTGAGCGCGCTGATGACGAGATTCTGGCTGCCGGTGTTGCGGATCAGCAGGCTGCCGGTGTCGTGGACGATGTCGGTAAGCGTGGCGTTGGGGACCTGGATGCGGTTGAACACCATGCGGTTGGAGTACGGCGCGCCGTCGAGATTTTCCACGCCGATGGCGGGGGCGTTCACCGCGTTGGCTGCGGGCCTCACGTTGCGGATGATGGCGATGATGTCATTCGAGTCGTACGGCTGAATGCTGCCGAAGGGGATGTTGTTGTCTTCAAACGCGAACACGTACGCGTTGGGGACGACGGAGCCGTCGGAGTTCTTGAGTGGGAAAAACCGGACTTTCCGCGGGACATTTGCGTCCCAGGTGTTCAGCGCATCTTCGCTGTAGCTGATGCGCGAATGGCCGCTGTCGGTGAAGTGCGGGAAGATCGAGTAAAGCCCGAAGCTCGCCGCCCCGGGGTCAAAGCTGATGGAGCCCAGCGGCGTCGGGTTCGTCGTCTGGGCATCCGCCTGCGCGAGGGTGAATAGTTCGTTCTTATCCAGCGAGCTGGTGCTGCCCGGCGTGTAGTAGCCGAAGCGCACGAGCGGCGCATTGGCCGCGCCCGCAGCATTGAAGCTGGCGAGGACCTGAATGGTGACCGGCCCGTCGCCCGCCTTCGTCATCCGCTGCATCGGAACCTCCTGCGAGGAGGCGTCGGGCGTGGCGGGGTAGAAGGTCTGGTTCATGTTGGCGTCGTTGACGCCGTCGCCCGTGATCGTCGGGATTCCGTAGGCGCGGAGGATCGCCGGGAGCGAAGGCTCATTGGCGCCGCCCGTGCCAGAGGTGCCCAGGCCGCGGAGGAGAACCGTCAGCGGGCCGCTCGGATCATTGCTGGCGACCAGCAGTTTCGCGGCCTGAAGCCCGGTGCGGCTGGCGGTGTAAGTGACATTCAACTTTACGGACGCGCCGGGCGCAAGAGACGTCGGGAGGCTTGCGAGATTAGTGATGGTGAACGCGCCGGCATCGGACGTTGTGGAGGCCGAGTCGTTGGCGAACGTGAACGCGCCGGAGGCGGCGAAGTTTAGGGCGACGGTTCCCGTGTTGGTGATGGTCAGCGACTGCGCCGTGCTCGAGCCCGCGCCTCCCGTGTAGGCGGGGGCGATGTCGTTGAAGACCATCGTCGACTGCGAAGCCGTCGCGGCGGCGTGCGGCGCGATGGCGCGAAGCAGCACGATGCGCTGGCCGCCAAGCTCGGTGACGTAGAGGTTGCCGGTGTTGGTGTCCTCGACGAGGCTCAGCGGGTTGTTCAGGCCCGTGAGCCCGGTGACGCCCCGGGTTTCGGAGACGATGTTGCCGTTGGCGTCGCGCTTGAGGATGGCGATGTCGCTGCCGGCGCTGTAGTTGGTGACAAACACCGCCCCTTGCAGCGCGCCGCCGAAGGTTTTGTCCTGGTATTCGATCATCCCGTCGGCGGAGGCGTGGGGGCCGAAGTCCCAGGCCGCGCCCCGGTAGTTGGGGTCGGGATTGGTGCCCGAGGGGTAGGCGGTGAAGATTTCATTGGCGACGCCGCCGGTGGTGGGGTTGCCGCCGTCGAGGACGTATTCGCCGCGCGTCGGGTTCGGGTGGCCGTAGTAGCCGCCAGGGACGATGCGGTAGAGGTAATCGCTTTCGGTCTGCTGGACGTTGGTCAGGCCTGGGATGGCGGTCGTGCTGGAGTAGGGCTGGCCGGTGTCGATGCGCGGGCCGTTGATCTGGTTGGGGTCATTTGGGTTGTAGGCGGGGGTATTGCCGCCGGCGCTGGAGCCGTTGTTGGCCGCCCAGAGGGTGCCGTCCGCGGTGAACATCAAATTGAACGCGTTGCGCACGCCGGTCGCATAGATCGTCAGCGGGACGGCCGGCTTTCCGGTTCCATCGACTGCAAACGGATTGTACGTGCCTTTCGGGCCCGTTGGCGTGAGCGACGCATCCGGCGTCAGCACATTCAGCGGCTGGCCCGGCGTGATCTTCGTCGTGTCCAGGCGCAGGATGGCCGCGGTGAGCAGGTGCTCGGAGCGGTTGCCCCACGTGCTGTCGGGCGCGCCGTAGGCGGTGTTGCTGGCCTGCGCGAAGAAGAGCGCGTTCGCATCGGGCGTGCCCGGCAGGCCGAAGATCGGCTGTTCGGTGGAATGGTCCGCGACCGACCGCGGCAGATTCACGACCGCATCCAAAACCGTACCCAAATTCGCGCCGCTCATTACCGTGATCTTGCCGGTGAAATCCACGCCGTTCGTCGCGCCCGAGAGCGCATAGAAGCTGTTGGAAACCCAGAGCATCGGCACCGGGTTGGCCGCGGTGAACGAGGGATCGAATGCGAAGCCTGTGATGAGCCGCAGGCCGCCGTTGGCTGTCTGGAGCGACGTGATCACCTGCGGCGTTTGCAGCGTGCCGTCCGCGTTGATGACCCAGCGAAAAATCCGGCCGTCCTCCGTGCTCGCGTAGAGCTTGCCGTCGGGGCCGATCTTCACTTGCGTGAACGCCGCGCCCGTCGCGCTGGGGAGATCCACCTTCTGGAACTGAATGGAAGGGTCCACCTGGCTGGCGGCTGCGCCGGTGGTGAAGCTCATCGTATAGGGGACCATCGCCGCGCCGCTGGTATCGGCGACGCCACTGGTGACGACGAACGTGTACTGCGTATTGGCCGCCAGCGCGGAGCTCGGCGTGAGGATGATCGAGTCGCCGCCGCCCGAGGTGTTCACCACCGCCGGCACGGGGGACTTGTCGCTGCTGCGATAGAGGTAGACGGTGTTGCCGGAGATCGTCGCGGCGTTGATGGCCGAGTTGGGCAGGTTCAGGTCCGCCTGGATCGACTGCGTGACGGACACGCCCGTCGCGTTGATCGCGGGGTTGGTGAAGCGGATCGAAGGCTGCGTGGTCGGCGTAGCGCCCACGGCTTTCCCGGCGTCGATCTCAAAATGGCTGAACGCCACGCTGATCGGCGGGAGGCTGTTGCGCGACAGCGCGAGGATGCCCCCGCGCGCCGCGGAATTGAAAAACGCCTTGGCCTCCGTGCCGGTCAGGGCGACCGTCCCCGGCATCTGCGTGAAGACCCCGCCGTTGACCGCGTACGATGCCGTCACCTTGCCCGTGGCGGCGTCGCCGGTCAGGCGCAGGTCGAGGATCTGCACGTTCGCGAAGCTCCCGATGCTCTGGTACGAGTTGACCGTGTGCGTCGTCGCGTTCTGCTCGTCGATGAACTGGAGCGTCTGCCCCTTGGTCGAGTCATACTCGGCGACGAACTTGATGAAGTTGTCGGTGTCGGGCCCGAAGTAAACACCGCCGCTATCGTAGTTGGCGTTGAGCGCCCCCAGCGGCCCTTTGAGCCGCGTGGTGATGGTGAAGCCTGAGGTGGTCCCGTCGAACTGGGTTTCGAGGGCGTTGACCAGCGTGTTATCGGTGCCGTAGTTGCTGCCGGTGGTGCTGGTGCCCTGGGTGGTGAGGTCCAGTTCCCCGGCTGCCGTGTTCAGGTTGATCAGCCCCTGCTGGTACTGCGTCCCCAGCTTGTTGACCTGGAGCCGGGTGAAGCCCGTCCCCAGCCCGTTGGTATCAAACACGCCATTCTGCGGCGAATTAAAGTTCAGGCTATAGGGGAGCGTCTGGATGACGTTCTGAT
>JAQGHH010000594.1 GCA_028288945.1 Phycisphaerales bacterium | reverse complement strand
AATCATTGCAATAACATGACATTGTGGGTGATGACGCGCAGGAGCAATTCCCTGGACCTCCGGCGGGGCGTCTGCGCCCGCAGGGCCGAGCCGAGGTTCCGCTTGATCATCGAGTTCACCGTCTCGGCCTGCCAACGCTGGCCGTAGTGCTTCTTGTCCGCCTTCCGCTTGAAGCGGTGGTGCATGTTCCGGCGGTGGCGGCCGGCCGGCAACTTTTCCGTCGGACGCCCGGCTTTGGGCGGGATGATCGATCGCACCCGCATGTCCTGCCGCGCGATGCGGTGGTTGGGCTCGGAATCGAAACCGGCGTCGGCCACCACGGTCCTGATGTCCGCCCTGCGCCAGGCGTCAAAGAGCAGCGGCTCGAAGAAGGACTGGTCGCCTCCGGCGCCGGTGGTGGCCCGGGCGGCGAGAATCACATGGCAACTGCCGGCCACCGCCAGCGACAGCTTGGGCAGGGAGCGGGCCACGCGCGACCGGCGGCGGTCCCCGGCCGATTTGCCCCCGGCTTTCCCGCGTTTTTTGCCCGATCCGCGCGCGGACTGCCGCCGCCGCTTCTCGAAGTGCCGGCTCACGTGGTGCGACTCGAACATGCTGCTGTCCAGGGCGGCGGGCCTGACGCGTCCTTTGATCAGCTTGCGTTGCCCGGCCCACCGGGCCTGCTGGTCGAGCATGCAGTTCACCGTGCCGGCCTTGACCAGGTGGTTGAAGGCACGCCAGAGCGTGTTGTGGTCCGGGGCGCGGGGCATGCCGATGTCGGCCAGCCAGTCGCGGCTGTCGCGGAGCAGTTCCTCGACGCCGCGGTAGCTTTTCTTCTGGTGCTCGCGGATGACCAGGCAGGCGAACAACTGCGGCAGCGTGAAATCGTGCCGGGAGAATTCATTACGATAATTCGGAAGGCAATGTGTGGCTAACAGAAAGGCGGCCCGCATCACCTTCCGTGGCGACTTGCAGGTCAACATGATACGAGTAATACGTCAGCCGTCGCAGCCGCGACGAAGCGAACTCGACGGGGGGTCGAGACAGAGCAGGACGACTCCAATTATGGCCGGCATACGCTGCGCGGGGGTCAAATCCGTACCCTTTAGATTGAGCCTGTCCGACTAACCCCGCTGGCACGCGCGATAATTGGACCTGTCCCGGTTTAGCGTGTTGTCCCGGTTTTGTGTGTTGTTTCGGTCCTTGGATGTGCAGACTTTTCGAGGAGGCCGCGGAGGTTGCGCTTGATGCGGTGTTCGCGGGTCCAGACCTGGCCGGGGGTCATGCCCAGGGCCAGGGCGACTTCACCGACGCCCTTGCCTTCCAGGTAACGCATGTGGAGCACGCGGTAGGTCTGCTCGGAGGAGCGGGATTTCATTTCCCCCAGCGCCCCGCGGACCGCCGCCCGCTCTGCCCGTTGTTCGCAGAGACGTGCGGGGTCGTCCCGTACATCGCCGGGGTCCGGCGCCTCAGGCGCGCTCAGGCTCATCGAAGGCTGGCGCGCGCGACGGCGGGCCATGTCCGCCGCCTTGTTCCGCACGACGGCATACAGCCACGTGCCGAAGCTTCCGCGGGCACGGTCGGCCTTGAACGTTTGGAGGCGCTGCATGAGGTCGGACCACACCTCTTGCGCGCATTCGTCCACCTCAATGCCCCGCGCACGACGGGCACCGGCGAACCGCCGGATGCGTGCATCGGTCCAGGCATAGAACTGTTCCCACGCCAGGGTCGATTCGGCGCTGGGAGTAATGCGGGCGGTGCGGCATCGGAGGTAATCGGATGCCGCGTCGATGGTCGTCGCGGCTAGTTCGCCGCGACCGGCCGGCGGGAATCTCTCTCTCCTCCGGCGCGGGCCTGCGCGGCGATGCCCGGCAAGGGAGAAGGCGCTCGTCGGATGGACAAGCGCTGACGATCCGGGTGAGCCGCCGTCTTCGTCGTCCGCCCGGCCCGCATCGACGGGCGCGGCAAGAACCAGGGCGGCCAGCCCCACCACGCACAGCGAACGCCAGCACAGCAACAAAGAATTCAGTCGCAAAAGGCCATCTCTCCAGTTCGCAAGCCGACATCCCTCCCATCGGTTCGACCATACCGCTCCTGCTTCCTTCGACCATTAGAAAAACGGGTCACCTTTTGAAGTAAGGCGTTGTCGCCCGCAACGAATCACCTTCACAGGCGCCGTCGCCGGGCCACCGGGACCGGGCTGGACGGGGATGCTGAGCCGGACCAAGTTTTGTCCGTGCAAAGGCAACAAAAACGCCGCGGCCCGATTCGCTTCAAACGGGAGACTCGATGCTTTGGATGTGGCTCGGTTTTTTAGGTCTGATCGGGGCGCTGCTGGCGCTGGATCTGGGTGTGCTGCATCGAAAGGCCCACGCCATCAGTTTAAAGGAAGCGCTTGCCTGGAGCCTCGGCTGGATCGCCCTTTCGCTCTCCTTTTGCGGGCTCATCTACTTCGCCTACGAGGGCCACTGGTTCGGCCTCGGCATGGCCGTGGACGGCGCGGACGGCGTGCTGAACGACGGTAAATCCGCCGCCTTGAAATTTCTTACCGGGTATCTCGTCGAAAAATCGCTGAGCGTCGACAACATCTTCGTCATTGCCCTGCTCTTCGGCTCGCTGGCCATCCCGGATCGTTTCCAGCACCGCGTCCTGTTCTGGGGCATCCTCGGCGCGATGGCGTTCCGCGGCGTCATGATCGCGGCAGGGGCGGCCCTCGTCGACCGCTACCAATGGCTCCTCTACGTCTTCGGCGGGTTCCTCCTGTTCACCGCGGCCCGACTGCTGCTCGCGGGCAAAGAATCGGACGAGCCCGGCAAAAACCGGGTCCTGAAATTCGCCCGGAAGTGGCTGCCGTTCTCGGCGGAACTTCATGGCCAGCGATTCATTGCCCGGATTAATGGCCGCCGGCTGCTCACGCCGCTCGCATTGGCACTGATCGCCGTGGAGACGACCGACGTGATCTTCGCCGTCGATTCGATCCCGGCCATCTTCGCGATCACGACCGACCCGTTCCTCGTTTTCACGAGCAACATTTTCGCCCTGCTGGGCCTCCGGTCCCTTTACTTTGCTCTCGCGGGAATGATGGCGACGTTCGCCTACCTGAAGGTTTCGCTCGCCGCGGTGCTCGCGCTGATCGGCGGAAAGATGCTCGCCGGCCACTGGCTCGAAGACATGATCGGCCCGAAGCACAACCTATGGCTGCTTCTTGCTGTGGTCGGCATTCTAGCGGTCGGCGTGATCGCCTCGCTGGTGGCTCGACGCAGAGTCCGCCGCGCAGGCGCGATTAATTCGGGCGGTGAAAGTTCCACGCACACCGCCGTTGACTCCGCATGATGGCTGCAAGAAAGGAACCGGCTGTCTTGAATGGTATTGAAAGCACGTTGGGCTTTGCTTGCCACGATGGCGAAAACAAATATGGGCGGGACGGATGAAACGGAGGCGGCATTGTTGAGTTGGCTGCATGAGCACGCAGGAATATTGGCGGCGGTATCGATCGGCGCGACCGTCTTGCTGTTACTGGCGGGCGCCGTGCTGGTCGTGCGGATACCCGCGGACTTTTTTGTGGGCGATCGGCGCGATTCGCAATCCACCCCGAGGCACCCCGCGCTGCGTTTGGTATTTCTGGTCGTGAGAAACGTGGCGGGAATCGCGCTGGCGGCGCTGGGCGTGTTAATGTCGTTGCCGTTGGTGCCGGGGCCGGGAATCATCTTGATAGTCGTCGGCGTTTCGCTCACCACCTTCCCCGGCAAGCACCAACTTCAACGAAAGCTTCTTGGCAATCCCTGGGTGCTCAAGCCGCTCAACCGTCTACGCGCGGCATTCAGTAAGCCACCCATGCAGGCCCCTCAGAAAGTCGATGAACCTTCGGACAAGGCCAATGACTCGATCCGGCGGCGATGGAAAGGAAAGATTGAGGCCGCGGTAAAGAAGTGGTCGAGCGGTTTGCCATTCGGGATGAGAATGCGCCACAGCGCCGCTCCCCCATTGCGACGGGACCGCGGGCCGCGCCGGTACGTCGTGGCGCTGCTCGGGCTTGCGGTGGCGACCGCGCTCAAGCTCCTCATCCGCCCCCTGGCCCGCGAGGACGAGGCTTCGCTGGGCTTCTTCGCCGTTGTCATGTTCGCGGCATGGTATGGCGGGCTCGGCCCGGGCCTGATCGTTACGGTCATCGCGGCGTTCGTGAGCGATTACCTGTTCCTCTCCCCGCGTCATACGTTCAGCCTCCGCGCCTGGCCCGACTGGCTGCGGCTCATCCAGTTCATGGCCGAAGGTGCCCTCATCAGCGCACTGGGCGGCAGCCTTCACCGCGCGCAAGCCCGCGCCAACGCCGAAAAGGAGCGCGCCGAGGCGGCCAACCGGGCGAAGGACTATTTTCTCGCGACCGTCTCCCACGAGTTGCGTACTCCGCTCACGGCAATCCTGGGCTGGGTGAGCGTGCTGCGTGCCGTCGGCACAGGCGCGAGCGGCGACGAGGACCGCGTCGAGGGACTGGCCGCAATCGAGCGCAGCGCCAAGGCCCAGTCGAAGCTGATCGAAGACCTTCTGGACGTCTCGCGAATCACCGCGGGCCGAATGCGGCTAACCATGCGGCCCGTGAACGCGAGGCAATTCGTCGAGTCGGCGGTGGAAACCGTCCGCCCCATGGCCGAGGCGAAGGGAGTGAAGCTTTGCATGGAAATTGAAGACGGCGGCGTCGTCTCGGGTGATGCCGACCGGCTTCAACAGGTCGTGTGGAACCTGGCCGCCAACGCGATCAAGTTCACGCCTGCCGGTGGATCGGTGGCGGTCCGCCTGACGCGCAACCACACCCGCGCGAGATTGACGGTGACCGACACGGGGGCCGGGATCAAGCGGGAATTTCTGCCGCTGCTGTTCGAGCGTTTCGAGCAGGCCGACCCATCCGGCCCCCGCCGCCACGGCGGGCTGGGGCTGGGCCTCGCGATCGTGCGGCACATCGTCGAGCTTCACGGCGGTACGGTCCGCGCGCACAGCGAAGGCGAAGGCCGCGGGGCGTCGTTCATAGTGGAAATCCCCCTGCTCCCCACAACCAACGCCTCCCCAGCCCATAACCGGGACAGCCCGTAAACCCGCAAACCGACCCGCAAACCGGGACGGGTCCAATTTCAGCCGCTTTCTGTCCTCGATACCTGCGTAAGCTTCCAGGAGCGGGTGCGAGACGCACGTCCGCGGGTGCGTGGCCCAATTAATTGGACCTGTCCCGGTTTTTTCGGCTGGCGGTAATGGCTTTCGTAGCGGGCGTGGTATAGTCACGCGTGATGAACAAGGGATGGAATCTGATGCGTTCGTCGGGCCGGTTATGGTTCCTGGCCGCCCTGCTCATGGCGGTCGGCGGGTGCGCGGAGAGTCATGAGGCCACGCCGTATTTCGTGCTGCCGCGGCAGGCGGACGACGTCAGTTTGGACGTGTTCGACCTCCGGTATCAGGCCGACACCAGCGGCTACACCTTTAAGCTCCGTGACAAGGACCCGAACGGATGGCCCCGCACCGCGCGGTGGGCCTACGTCCGAAAGGATTCGCTCGTGGGCGTCCGCGCGAAAGGCCCGGACTTTGCGACGATCTGGCTGAGGCGCGACTGGGACGGTCCGCCCAAACCCGTCACGCGCGAAGAGCTGGAAAAAATACCGTCACTCCCCGCCAGGCGTCCCGGCGGCGAGTGAGGCTGGACGACAAATCGGCGGACGGATAACGGTGAATGCCCTGGCGGTCATCGCGACGCGCTGGCGCGTGCGAGCGTGCGGATTCTGTTTTCGATCGGGTTTGACCACCACCAGTTCACGTGGAAGTTGCGAAGCTCCTTGCAGGCGTCGTCGGCCTTCATGCCCTGCGAGAGGCGGAAGGCCGCGATGGCCAGGCCTGTGCGGTCGCGCCCTTCGCGGCAATGAATGAACACCGGCTTGGGACTGGCGGAGATCGTCCGCAGGACCTCCGCGACGTCAACGCGGTCGGCGTGCCATGCGGAGACCGGCAGCCGCACGTAGTAGATGCCCTGGGGCACGTCCGCCGACTCATCGGACTCGCGCAGGTCGATCACCGTTTTCACACCCATCGCGGCCAAAGTCTTAAGCCCGTCGGGCGTCGGCTCGGCGCCGCGCCAGAGGTCGGGCGAGATGAACCCGAAGTTGGGCAGGCCCGGAAGATCGGTGGGCTGCTGCGGCGTCACGGGCACCGACTTGGGGATGTGGATGCGGGCGGATTCCTTAAGTTCGTACGAGGGCATGGGGCCCTTCGTCGGTACACCGGCGCAGGACGCGAGCGAAGTCACGAGAATCAGCGTCAGAATGCGAAACGGCATGCCCCCTACTATAGCAATTCTCGCGGCGCATGGCGCATCCAGCGCAGTGCGCGACGCCTCAGTGAAGCCCGCAAGCAGCCTCAGCCTTGGGACCGTCGGAAAGCCTCACGGCCCACAATTCTCAATACACACCAAAACCGGGACGGGTCCAATTATTCGACTTTCGGCTTATTTCGCGGGCGGCCCGGCGGCCGGAGGGGGCCGATCTTCAATAGCGTTTCCATCCTGGCTGTCCACGGGGCAGCGCCGTACGGGCGGCTGTATTGGAGGGACCGGCGGACGGCTTCCTCCTCGGCCTTGGTCTGCGGCTG
>JAQGHH010000593.1 GCA_028288945.1 Phycisphaerales bacterium | reverse complement strand
CGTTGGGCGGCCGACGGCCGGGGGCGTATGGAGGCCGGGATATGCGGCAGCATCGGATTGTTGGATTTACTTCATTTGTATTGGCCGTCGGTTTCAGCACCTTGGCCGTTCCCGCGTCGGGCGCGGTGATTCCCTTTAGTGTGCGCGGGGTGAGCGCGGAAAGCGCGCAGATCACCAACCTGGCCAAGGCCCAGGATCTTCTCGACGGCAAGATTCAGAGCCATTCGGACATTACGGCGGTGTTCGACGTATTGAACTTCAATCTCTCCGGCGCGAACGCCAATGGCACCCCCGACTTCCCCGCCACCTCTCCGGGCTATCAGACCAACTTCGCCGCGGAAGCCACGGCATGGCTGCGAATCCCCACGGCGGGCGCGTACACGTTTGCCGTCAGCTACGACGACGGCTACCGGTTAAGCATCACCGGCAACACCGCCCAGTCGACCGGCCAGGGCCATGTGAAAACCGACTTCCTTCCGATGACGTTCGCGCAGCCGGGCGATTATTCCGTCGACCTGGTCTACTTCCAACACCTGGGAAGCGCGCAGCTTCAATTCTTCGCGACGCCGGGGACTTACAGCAGCTTCACCGATTCCGGCGCGAGCTTCCGGCTGGTCAACGATGTTTCGAACGGCGGGCTGGCGCTCGTATCCGGCCCCGGGGCGCAGCCCTCGGCTGTGATTCCGGAGCCTTCGAGCCTGATGTCCCTGGGGGTTGCGGCGCTCGGACTGCTCGGGCGACGGCGCTTCGCGTAGGTTCGGCATTGCCGAACGGATATGTTCGGCGGAGCCGAACCTACATCATCGGGGCCGCAAGAAACGTCACGCGCCGTTTGGGCCGTTTGGAAGTGGTTTCACCATTTTCCCGTGACACGGGTGTCCCGCCCGTGCGAGCGATTTGATGATAACAATAACCTTGTTTTCCTGAGTTCTCGACTCCATTCGCACCAGGCATGGGCGGGACGTCCATGTCACGATGGAGGGTCTGAAACCACTTCCTAGCTTTCGGTTCCCATCTTCACTGTTTCCGGTCTCTTGATCATCCCAAGCGCCAGCCGGGCGACATTCAATGATGCGCCCGGGTGATCGAGTGCGCCGACGAGTTGCGACAGCGCGCGGCGCTGGGCGGCGAGCTTTTCCGGGTGACGTAAATAATCAATGGCGATGTGGGCGACGCGGTCCGGCGGGCCAAGCCATGGAACGAATTCCGGAACGGTATGCCCGCCGGGCCCGGCGACGACACCCGCCCCTGTGTTCTTCGCCAGCAGGTTGACCAACGCGAACGTGCGCGCCGGCACGAGCCATCTTCCCGCGGCGTGCCACACGAGCGGGTTGGCCCGATAGACCACGATCATCGGCACGCCGAAACTCGCCACGTGCAACGTCGCGGTGCCGGACACGGTCAGGCACAGGTCGCAACGGGGGACCATTTCGTCGAATCGGTTCTGTCCCACTTCGATTGCTTTCGCGGCCGTGAGAGAAGCCGACTCCTTGAGCACCTCGCCGACCGTGGGATGCGTTCCCGCGGTCGTCGGCACGAGGAACTTTGCATCGGGGAACGCGTCAATGATGCGGGCCGCGGCTTCCAGAAGCCTCGGGAAATTTGCCTGCGCTTCGGATTTTCGCGAGCCGGGCAGCAGGCCGATGACCGGAGGGCGGTTTGGGAATCGGTCCGTGATTGGCGTCTCGTGGCGCGGAGGAAGCTCGTCGAATAGGGGGTGGCCGACGAAGGTGGCGTTCACGCCGTGCGCACGGAAGTAGTCTTCCTCGAAGGGCAGGATGCACGCGACCTGATCAACCCATCGCCGCAGTTTTTTCATGCGCCAGGGCGCCCACGCCCAGAGTTGCGGGGCCACGTACTGGAGCGCGGGGATTGCGCGTTCGCGGGCGGCGCGGGCGAAGTGGAAGTTCATTGAGGGCGAATCGACGCCGATCTGAAGGTCCGGCGGATTTTGGTCGAAATGCCGGCGGGTCCAGCGGAGCATCTGGTAGACCTCCGCCGCCCTCAGAGCGCCGCGCCATCCCATGGCGGCGCGGGTGACCGTGTTGCGGTGGAGGGTTGCGCCTGCCGCGGCCATTTCCGGGCCGCCCAACCCTTCCACAATGATGGACGGATCGAGTTGGCGAAGGCTGTGAATGAGCTGTGCGGCGTGCTTATCGCCGCTGACCTCCGCGACCGTGATGAAAACCCGCCTGCTCACCGGGCCGGTAGTGCAACCAACGGCCCGGCGGGTGTCAAGACAATGCCGTTGACCCCGCCAATCCGGCGTGGTAGCCTCAACGTGCAATTCGCAATTTCATTTAACCGCAAGGGGCCTCGTATGAAGTATTTTGCAACAATTTTAGCGGCGTGTGCGTTCGCTTTCATGACAGGTCAGGGACGCGGATCCGTCAACGTCGGTGACGACGCCAAGCTCGCCTATCAGACCGTGGACGGCAAGCCCATCGATCTGCAGAAAATGCACGGGAAATTGGTGCTGGTCGATTTCTGGGCGACATGGTGCGGCCCCTGCATGGCGGAGGCCCCGCACATGGTCGAGATCAACAAGAAGTTCGGAGACAAGGGCCTGCAGATCCTTGGGATCAGCCTGGATAGCGACAAGGCGAAGATGCTGCAAGTTTCCAAAGCCAGTGGCTTCACCTGGCCGCAGTATTTCGACGGGCAAGGTTGGCAAAACAAGCTCTGGAAACAATGGGGCACCGACGGCATCCCGTTCACGGTCCTGGTCGGGCCCGACGGCAAGGTGCTTTGGACGGGACATCCGTCCCAAATCGACATGGCGCTGGAAGACGCCTTCAAGCACCATCCGCCGCACCTTGTTGACCCGAAGATTCTCGCCGACGCGACCAAACTGCTGGATCAAATCGAGGGGAAGATCACGACCAACGACGCCAAGGGCGCGGTAAAGCTGCTGGGCAAGGTGCCGGCCGCGGCCAGCGCCGATACGGATTTCGCGGCACGTGCCAAGGACGTGCAGGCCAAGCTCGAAACCGCCGCCGGCGCGTTGCTCGAGGAAGTGGATCCGTTGATCGAAAAAGGAAATTACCTGGAAGCGGTGAGCCGTCTGAAGGATATCTCCAACGGCCTGCCGGGTTTGTCGGTCTCCACGAAGGCGAAAAAGAAACTGTCGGAGCTGATGGCCAAGCCGGAAACGAAGGCCGCCATTGCCGAGGCGGATAAGACCGCCCAGGAGGCCGAGCGCAACACCAGGGCGAATGAGGCCCTGACGATTGCACAGAAGCTCAAGGCCGACAAGAAGGATGACGCAGCGTACGCGCGCTTCACGCAGATCGCGAAGGAATACGAAGGCACCGAAGCCGGAACCACCGCCGCCGCACAGGTGAAGGCGTATGAGCAGAAGGACCCGGGTTTCGTGAAGCGTGCCAACGAGACCGCCGCCTCCGGCAAGGCCAAGGCTGCGCTGAGCGTTGCCCAAGCCTACGCCCGCGCCGGCCGCACCGACCTTGCCAAAGCGAAGTACAAGAGTGTCATCGCCGATTTCCCGGGCACGAGCTTCGCGCAGACGGCCCAGC
This sequence comes from Phycisphaerales bacterium, assembly GCA_028288945.1. Taxonomy (GTDB): domain Bacteria; phylum Planctomycetota; class Phycisphaerae; order Tepidisphaerales; family Tepidisphaeraceae; genus RYN-428. The sequence continues at coordinate 4,174 of JAQGHH010000593.1, read as the reverse complement.
AGGAACTGTCGCTGTTGGTGGAATGATCCACCCCTAAAAAACAAGACGGCGCTCGGGAGTTGATTACCGCTCCCGGGCGCCGTCTTGTTTACCGGTCCACTGGCCCGTTACTGCTTTTTCGCCCTGCCGCGGGCCGCGCGGAGTGCGGCTTCAGCCTCTGCCAAATCACGCTGTGCCGCCTGTGTTGCGGGGTCGTTGGCGGCCGCGGCATCGACTACCTTTCGCAAATTCGCCTTGGCCTCAAGCCACTGGCGGCTGGTGGCGAGAACTTCCGCGCTCCCCGGCCCGTCGGCGGCCAGCGCGGCCTGCCGCTTGGCGTCAGCGGCATCGGCCGCAGCCGATGCGGCGCGGTAGGCCGGATCGTTCGACAGGGCTTTCGTAAGCGCCTGGCTTGCCGATTCCATTTTGGCGCGGGCCGCCTGTAATGCAGCCGTGGCGTCAGTCGTCGATGGTACCGCCGGAATCGGAGCGGGCGCCATGGAATCGGGCGTCCGCTTGGTCGGCGCTGGCTCGGGCCGCGGATCGGATGAAGGCTGAGACTTATAGCTGCCCGGAACGCCCGGGGGCGTGCCGCCGGGACTGTCGAAGATGTTGTCTACGTGCGAGTCATCTTTTGCGGCAGGTTTGGCAACCGTTTCCGGGGCGGCAGGAGGCGTGGGCGCCGCCTGCGGCGTCTCGCGAGCCGAGCCGTTTCGCAGCCGGTCGATCCAGGGCAGCTTGCCCGCCTGGTATTGCGACAGGCCGATGGCCGCGAGCGAAACAATCACGCCCAGCACCGGGGTCCCGCTCCCGAAGCGGCCGGTCATTACGCCCAGTAGGAAACCCAGAACTCCGATTCCCGCCCCGAGCAGCCCGATCTGAACCGGGCCGTATCCCGCGATCGGCACCTTCGTCGCCACGCACGCGGCAACGCTAATCAACAAAGCGAGAACCCCCAAAAAATTCAAACGAAGTCGGCGGGTGGCGGCCATGGTGTTTCCTCGCGAAAACCGAGCTGATGCTACTGTATCGCAGCAGGGCCCGGATGCGAAGAAAGAACCCGCCGATGTCGGACAATCCGCGTTATTCCACCGCTTGCCCGGGATTGGGCCGCTCGATGTCGGATGATTCGGGCTGTTTTGCGTCGGGCGGCAAGCCGGGCACCGTGGTGCCTTGCGAGATGTCGTCGCCAGTTTCAACGTTCAACATTTCATCCGTCGGCACTTCGCCATCGATAACGTCCGGCGGCATGTGAGAGAGGTTGCCGGCGGCTGGACCCATGTTGCGGCTGCCGCTGTGCTCGGTTTCCCCGCCGGTGGGATCGAAAATGCTTCTTGTCATTTGTGGCCCTTTCGTTGAAGCTGTTCCGTGTGTTGTTGCAACGGGCGTGCCGTTGAGTGCGCCGGTGGACGACAACTCCGACTCACGCGGCGGTGGAATATCCGTTTGCCCACGCTTGCGATCGCTTCTAGTATGTTCCCGTCGTTTCGCGCACAACCCACAAGGAAAAGGAGTCAACCATGCCGGTACGGAATGCGGATGCGGTTTGGGAAGGGGATCTCAAGAGCGGGCAGGGGAAAGTGAAACTCGGCAGCGGGGCGTTTGAGGGGAAGTATTCGTTTGCCAGCCGCTTTGAGCAGGGGGGCGGGACCAACCCCGAAGAACTCCTGGGAGCGGCCCACGCGGGGTGCTTCTCAATGGCTCTGTCGGCGGGTTTGGGCAAGGCCGGGTTCTCGCCCAAGCGCGTCCATACGACGGCCAAGGTCACCATCGACAAGGTCGGCGAAGGGTTCAAGATCACCCGCATCCTGCTCCAGACTGAGGCTCAGGTCCCCGGCCTCGATGATGCCGCTTTTCAGAAGATCGCCAGGGACACCAAGACCGGCTGCCCCGTCTCCCAGGCGCTGAGCGCTACGCCGATCGACCTTGAGGCCAAGCTCGTGCAATGAAAATTCCTCGTCCCCCGGCTTGCAACAAAACGTGGTTTGCGTACAATGCCGGGCTCTTTACACCGAGTTAACGAGGTAAGTCCAATGCCACGCGTTTGTTATTTCACTGGAAAGAAGACCACCTTCGGCAATCAGATCACCCACCGCGGCAAGGCCAAGTACCTGGGCGGCGTGGGAACCAAGATCACCGGAATCACCGCGCGCAAGTTCAAGCCGAACATTCAGAAGGTTCGGGCGGTGATCGACGGGCAGGTTGTCCGCATCAAGGTCAGCGCCAAGGCCATTCGCATGGGCCTGGTCGTGAAGCCCGTGAAGCGGCGCTATAAGCCCGCACCGGCCGCGACTACCCCGAAGGCCTGAGCTTTCGCGATTCGAAATTTGAACCAGGAAGCCACGACCTTAAACGTCGTGGCTTCTTGCTTTGGGTATTCGTTGGATCGGAATGTGGAATGTACTGTGCGATGGCCGGGTGTTGCCCGGTCGCACGCGTTGCGTTACAAGTGGCCCGCCATGGCTTCGGATAGCACCAATAAAGCCGGTAACCGCGCGCTGGCGCTCGAAGATGTGCGGCACGTCGCGATGCTCTCGCGCCTGGCCCTGGGCGATGAACACTTGAAGCGGCTCACCGCACAGCTCGAATCGATCCTCGGGTACGTTGCCAAGATCAGCGAAGTGGACGTCAGCGGCGTCGAGCCGATGGCCCACGCCCTGCCCTTGCACAATGTTTTCCGCGACGACGTGGTCGAGCCGAGCCTGCCGCTGGACAAAGTGTTGATGAATGCCCCGGAGACGGATGGTCCGTTTTTCAAGGTGCCGAAGGTCATCGGCGGCGACGAAGACTCTGCGGGCTAGGGAGATTGAAGCGCCCGAAGCCGATCTCCACACAACTTCATGGAGACCAACGGCCATGGCCAACGCGCTCTCCACACAGCTTTCCCCGTCCGGCTTCATCACCGGGCAAATCCGCCGGACCGATCGCAACTTTCTGGCCTGGAATCTCGCGGCTCTGGCCGTGGTGCTGGCGCTCTGCTGGATTTCAAGCACCTATTACTACTATTTCTTCCACGGGCCGCTCCCAGCGGATGACAACACGCTTCTCTCGCTAGCGCGGGCCTCGGACCATCGGATACTCGTCAACTATCTGGAAGTGAAGGACCATCCGCTGACGCCGGCGGGGTGGACCGAAGTCTCCACGAACAACGACGTCCCTTATTCGCGCATTCCGCTTTTTTTGATGCGCGTGGGCGATCAATGGATGCTCGTCATGTCAAAGAGGGCCGACGCCGGACGCGACCTTATGGGGTCGGTCTACCGCGTTCCCAAGGATGTGCAGGCGGAGGTAATCCCCGCCCTCGAGCGCCGCAATCCGCAATTACGCGGGCGAATTCTCCCGGTCCTCTTTAACGGCGAAGTCGCGTTCAAAGTCAGCGGTTACGTCGGGCTGGCGCTGCTTGTTCCGGCAGGTCTGCTGGTGCTTTTCAACGTGGTTCGGGCTCTTTCGCGCACGGTGTCGCCCGACGCCGCACGCCATCCGCTGGTCCGGCGGCTTAAGCCTTTTGGCGACCCGATGACCGTTGCCGCGGAGATCGACCGCGAGGCTTCGGATCAGTCCGTGCGAACCGTGGGCACGGCGGTCGTGACGCGTTCTTGGGTTTTACGGCCGATGCGGTTCCGACTGATCGTCGTGCGGATCGAAGACATTGTCTGGGCCTATCATCAGAACACGGGCGGCCGGAACACGGCAATGCTCTTTACGCGTGACGGCAAAATCCGGCCGGTTTGGCTGAAGAAAGGCACGGTGGACGAGCTGCTCCGCCTGGTGGCGGAGCGCGCCCCTTGGGCGTTCACGGGATTCGACGTGCAGCGACTGAAGACCTGGAGCAGAGGGCGCCAGGAGGTTATTGCCGCGGCCGACGAGCGCCGGAGATCGCATCCGTCGATGACTCGTCTTTCATGAATACGGCCCGCGGGTTTTACTTTTGCCAGGATTTCCGTAACTTTCGCTCCGACATGCTCTCCCACGACACACTCCTCGCCGCCCGCGACGCGATCCGCTCGAAGAAGGTCTCTTCCGTCGAGCTGACGAAGCAGGCGCTCGACCGGATTTCCAAACTCGAACCGCGGATCCTTGCCTTCAACAGCACCTACCCCGAAATCGCGCTCCAGCAAGCCCGCGAAGTGGACGAAGGGAAGCGCACCGGTCCGCTGGCCGGCGTGCCCATTGCGCTCAAGGACAACCTCTGCAC
>JAQGHH010000574.1 GCA_028288945.1 Phycisphaerales bacterium | reverse complement strand
GCTGACCGAATTGCGCGCGAGGCGTATTCCCACGAATGCATCAGCCACGGATTTTGGCCGGGCGGCGCGTGGTTCGGCAAGGAGGTGCCGGGGCCGGTTTACTACTCCTACACCGTCCCGGAACCCGCCGGCCTCCGCGACGACCCGATCCGCCCGCCCCCTGCCCACTTCGATCCGGAACTGTCGGAGTTCATTCTTCGGTATGACGACGTTCGTACCGCCCCGTCGCCGCGGCAGATGGTGATGCAATTCCTTCAAAGCACGTATGAGGCGGGAGCGAAACGCGCGGCTTGGAACCGCGCCGAACTCGAGCGGGACGACGGCACATAGCGGGCAGTGCGCGCATCATACCGTCCTGGCGCGGCGGCAGCCGTTCGGTCGGAAAGTATACCGCAGCGGGCGCGACAATAGACGCTTCGGGAATCAGCTTTTCTTGAGGTTCTGGCGAACCCATTCCCGAACCGCATTTTCCCAGGCGAGATCGTCGGACAGGTCCCAACTCATTTTCAGGAATTGGTCGACCTGCGTCAGCGGGAGCGTTGGGAATGTCGGGCTTCGGTCCGCTTGCCGGTATTTGCTGCGGCCGTCGAGCACGAAGACGCGCAGTGACTTGCCGTCGTAACGCCAGAGCTCGGGAACGGCGAGTTTTTCGTAAATGCTGACGCGGTCCAACAGGCGTTGGCTCATCTCGATTTCAATGACCAGATCCGGCGGCGGATCAATCGTGAGGTCGATCTTCCGCTTCCCCCGAATCGCGCCGGCGCTCTGAAAATAAAAACATCGATCCGGCTCGAGCCCCGCATCCAGGTCCTTCCGCTTGAACCTGGTGGAGCCCCCGTTGCGGTAGGGCATTCCGAGCTCAGAGGCAAGAAGCCGGATCAGAATCCCCGACAGCTCGGCACAACGCTCGTGTTCCCATGATGGCGACGTGAGTTCCAGGCTCCTACCGTCATAAGTGGCGAAGACGTGACGGTCACCAAGCTTCTCAAGAACCGATTCGTAGAATTCCCAGTCGGCGGTTTCGAAGAGAAACCGCTCTTCATTCAACTGGTTCGCCGGGGGTAACGTGGCTGTCATGAATGGCACTTCCCGAAGCGATAACTCCCGGCAGGAATTCAGGATAGACAAGAAGGCCTTGCTTGCGAAGATGAGGGTGGTGACACCCCATCCAAGCAAGGAGGCCTTATGGTTCGCCATGGTAGCCAAGGACGGCTGCGGGGCAAGATTCAAAGCATTGGGGGAGGATTTGATCGACGGCGATGCGCAGGCGTTTCGTCACCTGCTGCCGCCGGAGCAGATCGGGGAAAAAAAGGGGGGGGAAAGGGGACATTCCTATTTTCTACCTTTCTTCTTCGGCCTCCCGCGGTCACGCAAGGTGAAACCCAGCCCCAGGCGGTCGGCGGTGCGGGCCACCCACTGCGGGGACCCGAACGGCCGCCCGCGCTTGACGCTCGTCCGAATCGCCTCCAATTCGCTCGCCCCGGCGGCCGTGTTGACGATCTCCAGCCAGTCGGAAGGGCGTTCGATCGGCCACGCGTCGAGCAACCCCTCCGCCGCACCGTTCGTGCCCGCCGACAGGCTGCTCCACCGCCAGGCTTGGGCCCGCCTCACCAGCTTCGCACGCAGCGGGTTGGCTTCGACGTACCGGCACAGCGTCAGCAGGTGCCGGTCCTCCTGCACGGGGAAATTCTTGAAGCGGCCCTGGTAGAGGTGGCCGCCGGCGGAGTGACGGTAATGCGCGTGGTGGCGGCGGACGTGGGCGGTGGTCAATCGGAGCATGAAGCTGGACAGGTCGCCGTCCATGCGCGGCCAGAGCACCAGGTGCCAGTGGTTGGGCATCAGGCAGTAGCCGAGCACGCGAACGGGGACCGACTCCTTCACCCGCGCCAGGAGTTTGAGGAACGCGGCATAGTCGCCGTCCTTGTAGAACAGCTGCATGCGGCCGTTGCCGCGGTTGAGGACGTGGTAGATCACGCCGCCGGGGGCGATGCGTCCGACTCTGGGCATGGGCCCATTCTGTCGATTCTGCCGCACGCGTCAATAATTAGGAATGTCCCGTTTCCCGGTTCTGCCGCACGCGTCAATAATTAGGAATGTCCCGTTTTCCGGTTCTCGAAGCATTTCTCAAAGCGAATCCGGGGCCGTAACTCGCCCGGCCTACGCCCATCCCTCCCGTTGTGCAGCCCCGCGTTCCGTTGTGCAAACCCCGACCCGCTCGCGGTATCATCCCCCCATGCGCCGCCGCCTCTTTACGCTCCTGTCCGCGCTGTCGCTGGCGTTGTGCGCGATCTCTTCCTTCTGGTGGATCGGCAGTTTCGCCGAATTCGACGATTTTGGCTGGCGAACACCGTCCCCCGATGGCATGAGTCGTGTTCACGCAATTCATACCCTGCGCGGGAATGCGGTAATCGTGGTTTACTCGTGCCCCACTGGAAGTTTCATTTCCGGGGACGCGCCGCACGGCATCTATTATACGAGCATGGTGCCGCCGGAAAGGTATCAATTAACTGGCACGACGGCGTTTGGCTTCGGCCACGGAAGATCGCAACACGACCCCGTCGGATGGACTGGGCTAAATGACATTCCGGTCTCCAATGCCAAATGGTCTATCACCAAGTACGAGGGATCCTACTTCCGTTTCCCAATGTGGCCGGTGCCGGTGCTATCCGCATTTCTGCCGGCTCTGTGGATTCGGCGCTGGCTTCAACGCCGGCGGAGAGCGCGGGTCGGAGCCTGTCTCAACTGCGGCTA
>JAQGHH010000555.1 GCA_028288945.1 Phycisphaerales bacterium | reverse complement strand
CCGCCGCGGTCACGGTAGTATTGTCGGTCTTCCCATCCCATGGGGTGCTCGAAACAGTTTTTCCCGCGGGGGGCGCTAAGGCTTTTTCCGGCGGAATCGGTCGAACCACAAAAGCGTCGCGATGGTTTTTCCGTCTTTAATACGGCCGTCGCCGGCCATTTCCAAGGCTTCTGCCCATTCCACGGGCAGCACCTCGATGTCTTCACCCTCTTCGGGGGCCACCTGTCGCTGCTGCAAATCATAGGCCGCGAAGGCGTGCATCCGCTCGCCGAGGATTCCCGGCGAGGTGAAGAAGCTGAGCAACGGTTGAAGCCGTCCGGCGAGGTAGCCCGTCTCTTCCAGCAGCTCGCGGCCGGCGCAGTTCATCGGGTCTTCACCTTTTTCCAACGTGCCGGCGGGGAGCTCGAGCAACGTCTCCCCCACCGCGTACCGCCGATTGCGGATGAGCAGCACGCGGTCGCCTTCGAGCAGTCCCATCACCAGCACGGCGCCCGGGTGCGCCACGACTTCGCGCTTGTGGCGCTTGCCGGTCTGCTCGTTCTCCAGGTGATGCAGTTCGAGGCGGCATTTGACGCCGTCGTAGATCACCTGCTTTTCGATCAGCTTGTAGCTCATGGTTCTCACCGGCAGCATTATAGCTTTCATGATCGGAGGACGTCGTAGCGACAAGACGGAATGGCGTTGTTGTCGCGTGACGGCTTTCGCGACTACGATTCGCCGGCCCGGCGGGCTCAAGGGCCGGCGGCGGCGAATGTCGCCGGGCCGTTCTCGCTTGGCAAGGCATTTGGTACGTTGGAACAAGAAAAAGAGCGGGTATGCGCAAGACGTTTTGGATTGTGATTGGATCGTTGATTTCAGCGGCGGCGCTTTGGCTTGCGCTCTCGGGCGCGTTTGGCCCGATGCCGGCGGGCACGCAGCAGAGCATTCACAAGGCGTTTGAAAATAAGATCCTGCTTCTGCTGCTTGAGATCGCGCTGATCCTGGGGCTGAGCCGCGTTGTGGGGATGCTGTTCGCGCGGATGCGCCAGCCGCAGGTGGTCGGGGAGATGGTCGCGGGTATTATGCTCGGGCCCAGTTTGCTGGGGCTCATCGGGCATGGCGCGGTCCAGCACGCACTGTTTCCCGCGGGGAATGTCGAGCTGCTGAACGTCCTGAGCCAGCTCGGGGTGATTTTCTTCCTGTTTCTGGTGGGATTGGAGCTGGAGCCGGGCCTGCTGCGAAGCGGCGGCCGGGCGACGGTCGTGACGGCGGCGGGCAGCATCGTCGTGCCGTTCGCGCTGGGCGTTTTGCTCACGCTCGTGCTCTACCGCACCGGCATCTTCAACGACCCGAGCCACGAAAAGAGGCTGGGCGCGGCGCTGTTCATGGGGGCGGCGATGGGCATCACCGCCTTCCCCGTGCTCGCCCGAATCCTCACCGAACGCAATCTGCACAAGACCAAGCTCGGGGCGGCGGCCATCGCCATCGCGGCCATCAACGACGTGGCGGCGTGGGTGATCCTCGCGTTCGTCATCGCGATAGCGCATGCGTCCGGCCCCGCCTCCGGACTGCGGACGGCGGGACTTTCCGCGGTCTATGCGGCGGCGATGCTCTTTGGCGTCCGGCCCTTCCTTCGCCGATTGCAGATGGTCTACGACCGCGAGGGGCATTTGAGTCAGAACGTGGTGGCCATCATCTTTCTGTTGGTGCTGGCGTCCGCTTGGGCGACGGAAGCGATCGGCATCCATGCCATGTTCGGCGCGTTTCTGCTCGGCTGCGTGATGCCCAAGGGGACGCAGTTCGTCCGCCACGTCACTGAGAAATTGGAGGACTACACGGTCGTCTTTCTGCTGCCGATTTTCTTCGCGTATACGGGGCTCAAGACGCAGATCGGACTGCTCAACGACGCCCGGCTGTGGGCGTTTACGGGGGTGATCATCGCGATTGCTTGCGCGGGAAAGTTCGGCGGGACGTCGCTGCTTTCGAGGGCTTTCGGCTCGAGCTGGCGCGAAGCCTCGGCCCTGGGCGTGCTGATGAACACGCGCGGGCTGGTGGAGCTCGTGATCCTGACGGTCGGATTGCAGCTCGGGATCATCAACGACACCGTGTTCGCGATGATGGTCATCATGGCGCTGGTGACGACATTCATGACGACACCGTTGTTGCATTGGGTCTACCCGCACCCGCTGCTGGAGGCGACCAGGCCGGCGGAGGCGAAGCGCGGGTATTCGATCCTTATCCCGGTGGCCGCGCCGCGGAGCGGAAGGCCGCTGCTGCAACTGGCCGATGCGCTGGGCCGGACCGGCGCGGAGGCCGGTCGGATTCTCGCGCTTCACCTTCGCCGGCCGGTCGAGCGCGAAGCGTACCGCGCCGGGGTATCCCGCCACGACGAGCCCGTGATTCAAGACCCGCTGGGGCCGCTGCTGGCGCTGGCTGATGAGGAGCACATTCCGGTGGAGTCGATCAGCCTGATGAGCCGGGACGTGGCGGACGGCATCGCCCACGTGGCGGGCGAACGGCGGCCTGACCTGGTGTTGATCGGCTTCCACAAGCCGGTCTTCACGCGCAGTATTCTCGGCGGCACGGTGCATCGCGTGATGGAGCAGGTGAAGAGCGACGTGGCCGTGTTGGTCGACCGCGGATTCGCCAACCCGCGCAGGGTGCTTGTCCCTTACATGGGCGGCCCACACGATCGGCTGGCGCTGGACCTGGCGGCACGATACGCGAAGAGCGCGAACGTGGAAGTGACCGTGCTGCATGTGGTCGATCCCGCGCGCAGCCGGGGGAAGAAACTCGATGCGCAGGGGGCCATGGACCGCTCATTCAAGGACTCGGCGACCGCGGGGATGGTAACCCTGCGGGTTGTCGAGAGCGGCTCACCCGTGGAGACGGTGATCGCGGAATCGCACAATTTCGATTTGGTCGTGATTGGCGTCTCCCAAGAGTGGGGCCTGGCCCCCCACCGCTTCGGCTGGCACCCGGAGCGTATCGCGTCGGAGAGTGCGACGTCGCTGTTAATCGTCCGCCGGTATGGCGACGCCCCCGCCACGGCCACGGCACAGGAACCCCTTCCGGACCGCAGCCCGGCACGCGTCGGGACGTGATACGGGGATTGCGAAATACGAGGAGACGATTCGCCCCGAAGGGGGAAGGCTTCCATGAAGAATCGACTAAGGCCCAACCAATTGCGGTGCATGTTGAGAGTTTCCGCGACTAATTGTGTGCACAGAGCGTCGATAACTTTGAAATTTGTTGCATTCATTTTGAAACCTTGTAGGTTGCCCGCATCGAGCTGAGCGGGAGCGAGTTGTAATCGGATGGCGCAGTATCGGATGATCGCGATCGACCTGGACGGAACGCTCCTGTCCCCCAAAGGCGAAGTCACGCCGCGGGCCAAGGAGGCCGTGCAGCGGTGCTTGTCGGCGGGGCTTCTGGTCTGCTTCGCCACCGGCCGCAACTGGACGGAGAGCCGGGCGGTGCTCGACACGGTCGAGCATTGGCCGACGGCCGTGTTCGTCGGCGGCGCGATGGTGATCGACACCGAGAAGGATGTCACGCTCCATCGCACGCTGATGCAGCCGGAGCTGGCCGCGGAGGTTTGCGAGTACCTGGAGAGCCATGGGCATGCCGTGCTGGCGCTTCAGGACACCGGGACGGCGGGCGTGGATTACCTCGTGAGCGGCGACGTTCCGCTCAACGACGCGACCCGGCAATGGATGGAAGCGACCCGCGCGAGCGTGCATCAGGTGAACCGCCTGGGGCGGTATGCACACGAGCACACGATCCGAGTAGGCATTTGTGCTACGCCGGGCGATATCGCGGTCCTCATCGGCGAACTGGCCGGGCGATTTGGTGAACGGATCGTTTATCAAAACCTCATGGTTCCCGCGTACGGTGTCGAGGTGTTGGAAATTTTTGACCCGGCGGTGAACAAGTGGGAAGGCATCCTGCACGTCGCCCGCCGACATGGAGTGGAGCCGGGGCAGATCGTGGCGATCGGCGACGACGTGAACGACCTGCCGATGATCCGGAGCGCCGGCTTGGGAGTCGCGATGGGCAACGCCCGGCCGGAAGTTCAGGCGGCGGCGAAACGGGTGATCGGAAAAAACGTGGACGAAGGGCTGGCGCAATTCCTTGACGAACTCGTGGAAGCGCATCTCGTAGAGCCGGTGCGGGGTAGTGCTGAGTGCTGAGTGCTGGGTGTTGAGTATTGGAAACAGTGGCGAGGCTGCGAGACAAAAAATAATGCTGCCCAAGGGCGGCGAACGGCTCAGGGAAGAATGCGAAAGGATTCGCAGGCTCCGAACGGCCGGCACGTAGGATGCGTGCCGGCCGTTTGCTATTATCGGGGAAGTTCAAGGGTTTAAGGGTTCAAGAAGTTCAAGGGTTTGGGAATTCGGAATTCGTCATTCGGCTTTGATTCGGGCTTCGGGGAGTCGGAATTCGGATTTCCGTCCCCGCCGGATTGTTTAGTTGCGATGCCCGCCGGATTCGATTATCGATTCTCGAATGGCCAACATCACCGGTTCTCCCGCATGGAAGGCGCTTCAAGCGCATTACCCTTCCGCTTCGAAGCTTCACATGCGCGATCTGTTCCGACAGGACGCGGGACGCTTCGAGAAATTTTCGGCGCGGTTCGAGGACATCCTGCTCGACTTTTCCAAGAACCGCATCGTCGATGAAACGTTCCGGCTGCTGCTTGGCCTCGCCGAGCAGGCGGACGTGCGCGGGTGGGGTCGGCGGATGTTCTCAGGGGAGAAGATCAACACCTCCGAAGACCGCGCGGTGCTGCATGTCGCGCTGCGCAATCGGTCCAATCGGCCCATTCTCGTCGACGGGAAGGATGTGATGCCGGAGGTGAACCGCGTGCTGGCGCACATGCGGCAGTTCAGCGAGGCGATCCGTAACGGCGCCTGGACGGGCTATACCGGCAAGCGCATCACCGACGTCGTCAACATCGGAATCGGCGGTTCGGACTTGGGGCCCGTCATGATCACCGAAGCGCTCAAGCCGTATTCCAAGCGCGATCTCCACGTGCATTTCGTCTCGAACGTGGACGGCACGCACATCGCCGAGACGCTGCGCGAGCTCGATCCGGAAACCACGCTTTTTATCATCGCCTCCAAGACGTTCACGACGCAGGAGACGATCACCAACGCGATCAGCGCAAAGCAGTGGTTCCTGGCCAAGGCGAAGGACGAGAAGGCGGTGGCGAAGCATTTCGTCGCGCTTTCGACCAACACCGAAGAGGTCAAGAAGTTCGGCATCGACCCGGCGAACATGTTCGAGTTCTGGGATTGGGTCGGCGGGCGGTATTCGTCGTGGTCGGCCATCGGATTGCCCATCGCCGTCTCCATCGGCATGGATAATTTCGAGGAATTGCTCGCCGGCGGCCATCTCATGGACGAGCATTTTCTGGCCGCCCCGTATGAGAAGAATCTGCCGGTAATTCTGGCCGTGCTGGGGATTTGGTACGACGATTTCTTCGACGCGCAGACTCAGGCGATCCTTCCATACGATCAGTATCTGCACCGCTTCCCGGC
>JAQGHH010000479.1 GCA_028288945.1 Phycisphaerales bacterium | reverse complement strand
CCGATGGACTCGATGGCCGCGGGATAATCGTTGAGCCGGTAGGCGCACACGGCCAGCGCGTATCGCGCGTTCGTCGCTTCCGGATGCTGCGGATTCTGCGCGAGAAATTCCCTGTACCCGTCCGCGGCCAGCTTGAATAAACCACGTTGAAAAAGGCCGTGGGCGGCCATCAGCTTTTTGGTCGCGGCGTCCACTTCCTGCGATTGCGGAGCGGAGTCGGCGGCAAGGCGAACGTTCGGCGCGGCTGCATCCGGCTTCGCAAACGCCGCACCCGTGAAGGCGGCCGATGCGACGCAAGCCAGCCGCAGCGCCCGCCGCCATTCCGTTAGCGAAGACTTCATTGCCAATCCTCCGAGCAGACGCCACGGCGGCGCAGGACGCTTGGGCCGCAAGAATGCTCCACAGTCAACTGATGGAAAAACACAATGCCCGGCCCGCGGGCTGTTCCCGGCTCCCGCATATGTCTAGTTACCCACACGTCGCCGTCAAGTTGCACGTGACGGGCGACTGGAGGGGATTCCTGCCTCCCGATGCGACCGCTTCAATCCCCACTTGACTCCCATTCCTCCGCCCGTACTATACCGACGCACTGCCCGCGGCCGTGGCGGAATTGGCAGACGCGCTAGATTCAGGTTCTAGTGTCGAAAGACGTGCTGGTTCGACTCCAGTCGGCCGCAATCCAAGAAGCCCGCAAACGACTCGAAAAAGTGCGTTGCGGGCTTTCTCATTTCCGCACCCTCATTCGCCTGGTGCCTGCACCGTGCAAACACAACAAGCTACAAATGCTGAACAGCCCGCCGGTCCGGAAAGCGGGCTCGATTTTGATCCGTTAAGGAATCTCGAGCAGATGGCTTCGCTTATCGGCGAGGTCAGCGGTGAGCCGGTCGGGCGCGTGATCGAGCGGCTGGAATATGAGAGGTCACATCCGGGCCGGACGGTCGCGGAGGATTTCGCCCGTGTCGGCGGGCCGCGCTACGTGTGGGGGCCGCATCTCGAGAAGTTTTACGGATCGACGGACGCCTTCCTCTACGAGCTTGCGGTATGGAACCGCAACGGGATCAAGCGCCAGCTCCGTCGATGGGTCACCCGCCGCATGGCCCGACAAGGGCGCGCGTTGGATGTGCTGAGCGTCGGCGACGGAATGGGCTTCGACTGCCTGCACCTGGCCCGCAAGCACCATCGCGTGACGTACTTTGAGTTGCCTGGATTGGGAGAGCGGTTCGCGCGCAAGCTCTTTAAGAAGACGGGGCGCGACATTCCGATGTTGACCGACCCTGCGCGGATTCCGTTCGAATCATTCGACGCCGTCACGTGCTTCGACGTGCTCGAGCACGTGCCCGACCCCCCCGCCATGGTGCGGACCCTGGCGTCTTACCTGCGGCCCGGCGGGTTACTGTACGTGAGCGCGCCGTTTTTTATGGTTTTGCCCTGGTATCCGACGCACCTACGGTCCAACCGGAAATTCAGCGGGTGCCTGCACCTCTATCGGCAGGCGGGGCTCCGGCTGGCGGACGGCCGCTTAAGCTGGCTGCCGATCGTGCTCCAAAAGCCTGCGCCCGAAGTACCGGCGGCTGGTTCAATGGGGGCGACCCTCGCGCGCGTCGCCGCCCCCTTCCATTGGCTGGGGCGCGCCAGTGCGTGGCCATTTTTCCCGGGGCATATCGTTCGGCGGCTGTGCAACCGGCCCTACCCGACGCACTGACTTATCAGCCCACGTAAGAATAAAACTTTCCGAAGCGTGCCGCGAACTGCTGGTAGTCGGTGGCGTTGATCCGTTTGTCGTGGTTGTAGTCGAAGTAGACGACGTAGTTGGGCGACAGGTTGGAGCTGCCGAAGGCGGCGGAGAACTGCTGGTAGTCGCTGGCGTTGACCCGCTTGTCGCCATTGATGTCGCCAAAGAGGCGGTGGAACTTGGGCCCCGTCTGGTCGCCGCCGGACAGGTGCCGGCTAGAGGCGTCGGATACGAGGGCGGCATGCACGGTGGTCTGGTATACCCCGTCGATTAGGCTCCCCAAGACGCTGAATGCGCTCGACTGCACGATCGGGACGACCCAGGTGACTCCGGCGTCGGAGGTCGTCGGGGTGCCCAGAGCCGCGGACGCGTTGGTGGGCGGCGCGCCGTCGTCGGTGCCGCTGTTGCTGCCCGCGGTGTTCAGTAAAGCGAGCGTGATCGCGCCGGCCGAAAGCGTCACCGGGCTGGAGAACTTGAACGTCAGGCTCCGCACCAGCGACCGCTGATTGTTCCCGTCGTCGATGGTGCGGGACAGCAACGTGGGAGCCAGCGGGATAACGTCTGGGAATGCGAAGCTCCCCCACCGAGTCCCCCACAGCCCGTCTTCGCCGAAGGCATCGGGGGCGGGGTCGCGGGTCAGGGCGTATTGGTTGTAAATCCAGAACGTCTTGTCATCGCTCGGGTCCACCGAGATTCCGCTGTAGTCGCCCCACCGATTCACCCCGCCTCCGAACGTGCGGACGTACCCGTCCTGCCCCTCGGCGACGGCGGCGCTGTTCTCGACAGTGCCTGCGGGATCGCTCGCCCTGCGCCCCGTGTAATACGCGCCCGCAAGGAGATTATCACCCGACGCGGAAAAGCCGATCGCCATGTCCCCCGCCCCGTCCACCGCGATTGACGGCATATAGGTCCAGGTCCCCACGGCGATGTCCTCCCCTCCCACGCTCCCCTGATCAGTGAGCGACAGGTTCGCAAGAACGCTCGTGTCGATTTTGTACCAATGCGCCGTGGCCTGACCGGCGTCCGGGCCGGTGTTGGGGTTGATCGTGTTGACGGCCCAGAGGCTGCCGTTTCGCCAGACGGCCCCGAGCACGCGGGCGTCGTTGGTTTCGATGGGCAGTTCGCCCGTCAACTGAGGTGCCGGGCCAGGAAGCGCGGAGCTTTCAATGTTCGCGGTGGCGGCGGTAGCGCCGAGAAGGATCAACTGGTTGGTGAACGTCGGCGAAGCGCTCAGCGGGTTGTCGATTCGCATCACGTCGACGTAGTCAGCGCCATTGAGGTCGTGAAGCTCGATGCCGTTGGAGTCCGTGGCGCTGACGAGGAATTCGCCGGCGCCGCCCTGTAGGGTTCCGTACAGGTGCGCGGGCTGGAGCGTCTGGAGCCCTTCGACCGCTCCGGAGGCGGCGACGGGGTCGAACAGGTGCACGGTCGAAGCCCCCCCGGCGTAAAGGTCCGTTTTGCCGAGGATCCAAAGCCGCGTCCCGCCGAACGCGCTTTGCGTGTCGTAGTCGAACATGTTGCCGGTGATGTAGACCGCGTTCTGGTCGATGCCGAGCTGTGGGAAGTCGGGGAAATAGTCCTTCGTGCTGATGGTGACGTTGGAGCTGATCGCCTGGAACCACCACCCGTCGTTGGGGTTGCTGTCCTTGGATACCGCGACGCACAGGTTCGACTCATTCGCTCCCCCCAGTTCCACGAACGACAGCGCGACCATCGTTACGACAAAGCGGCTTTGGTATTGGTCGTATACGACCTTCGGGTCGCTCATGAGGTCTGGCGGTTTGACCGCAAACGACCCGAATGCCGGGGCGAAAAAATCGAACGACGATTCGCTCACCTGCTGCACGCCGGCCTTGGTGTACCATTCGATATAGTCATTGCCGACGTTGACCACCTGCGTCGGCCCCGCCGCCCCGTTCGGGTCGGGGGGGACGACCGGCCCGCCGTTCAGGGTGGAGTCCTGGTTGTAGTTAATGGCCTCGATGGTCGATGTGAGGCCGGGCACCGTCGTGAGCAGCAGCCGGGGCTCCATCGCTTCGACCCAAGACCGGCCGCGCGGAGACGGCAGAATGACCCGGCGACGAAACGTCGGTGACGCAAACAACACGGATTGTAATCGCATTCTCACTCCGCAGTTCCCGAAACGGCCCATCGCTCCAAGCACGAGCCCGCTGGGGCACGGCATCCTACCAACTCGCGCGGAGAAACGCCGCAATAAAAGCAGGATTCCCGCGCCCCGCCCTCCCAGTTTCACATGCGGCCCTTGGTACTCCGACTCATTGCCTCGTACCCATCAACGGCGACGGGACCGCGCCGGCGCCAGGCAGGCACATAAATCGGAAAAACGAAAAAACCGGGACGAGTCCAGTATTTAATTGGACCCGTCCCGGTTTCTGGTTCTTGTCTTGGTTACTACGGCCGTGGTGCGGCGTTAGTCCTCGTGTTCATCGCTGTGGTGTTGCTTTTCTTGCCGGCCCTCTTCGTGGTGCCTGGCGTGGCGGGGTTCGGCCTTGTGTGACCTGCGGCCGCCGGCCAATTCCTTCACCTGGCATTCGAGCTTGTCGAGTTCTTCGCGCACTTCGTGGATTTGGGCGAGAAGGCGTTTCACCTTGTCGGCCGATGCGCCGCCGTGGTGGCCATGGCCCGGGCCGTGTCTTTCGTGGCGGCCGTCGTGCCCCTCGTGGTGATATTCGCCACCACGCTCGTGGCGCCCTTCGGCCTCGCCACGCTCCTCCTCTTCGCCGTCGCGGCGGGCTTTGGCTTCGTGTTTGCCCGCATGTTCGCTTTCTTCATTGTCGGATTTCTTGCTGACGAGCGTGCCCTCCTCGTCGAGCAAGATATCGATCTTCCGGCCATCGGTCGTGGCATCGGCCTCGTAGGCGGCCTTGCCGTCTTTCTCCTCCTTATTAACA
>JAQGHH010000438.1 GCA_028288945.1 Phycisphaerales bacterium | reverse complement strand
CCAGGACCGCATCCTCTTCGGCTCCGACCAGGTGAGCACGGACGACCGCGGCTTCGATTTCCTCGCCAGCCGCTTCTGGGTCCACCGCAAACTCTGGGAAACCGCCTACGTCGGCCCCAACCCGATCCTCGACCCCGACCTGCCGCCCGACCAGCAACCCACCCTCCGCGGCCTCGCCCTCCCCGACGGCGTGTTACAAAAGCTCTACCACGACAACGCGACAAGATTCCTCGCGCGTGTCGGCGTGCGATTCGGAATCGAAGAACAAGAGATGCAAGCCGCTTAGTCCGGCATGTAGCACAGCCGTCCCCGGCTGCGTGTTCCTGCCACGTAGGGCGTACTTTAGTACGCGCCTCCCCACGAACGCAAACGCGTACGAAAGTACGCTCTACGCCCTTTTCTCCTCACGCAGCACGTAGCACGCAGCGCGTCCCATCAATAATTGAAATAGAACTGCACGCTCCCGCCGTTCACGGTGAAGCCGTGCCCGAAATCTCCGGCGTAGCCCACCCGCAGGCCCGCACGCTCATTAAACCGAACCCCCACGCCCGCCGTCGGCGTCCAGTATTCCTTTACCGCGGCTTTTTCCAGGAAATTGGTGTACGTGACGCCCGCGTCGACGAAGAGGGCGTTGCCGAAATATCGCGTGACCTTTACGCCGTTCTTTAGGACTTCCTGATCCAGGGCGGTGTCGAGCTTATAACGGCCGGCGCTGACGGGGACGCCATGGAAATACGAGGCGTGGTTGGCGAGCGTGAAGATGAACCCGTCGAGCTGATAGGAGAGCGAGCTGGTGACTCCGCCGCCGACGAACGTGCCGCCGGCGGCGAGGTCCAGCGACCCGGCTACGCCGCCCGCTGCGGTCGGCGTAACGAGCCAGCTCAACGTGCGATTGCCCTGCGACGGCACAATCAGGATCGGCAGCGACACCTCTTCGCCGATCTCAAACGCGTTCGCCCCCTGGATCTCCCGGTACATGAACGGCGTTGCGAGCGTCAGCCCGACCCTGTCGCCGAACCGCAATCCGAAGGAGAACGCCCCGTCGGCAAAATACCCGTTGCCCGTCGCACTGTGCGTCGAGCCGCCGCCCAGATCGAACGCCAGGCGGGGCGTGGCGACCTGGTCGAGCGGATCGGGCCGCCGCTCGCCCGGCATGAAAGGCTCGGGCAGCAGCCCGAATTGCTTATACGCCTGCCCGGCCATCAACGCCGTCGCGGCGAGCGGGTTCCCGTCCACAATCCCCAGGTCCGACCGCTGGTCGATCGAACGAATAAACTTCCCGTAGGTCGTCGCGCCGTTCTTTCGCGCGTAATCCTCGATCTGCTTGTTCAGGTCGTGCTGGTTGGCGGCGGTGAACTGCTTTGTGAAATTAATCGACGGAATGGATACCGACGCCGACGTCCCGGCGGCATTGCGCGTCACGAGGATCGCGTTATTCACATTCCCGTAACGCAGCCCGGCGGAGACGTTCTGGTTCGAAAGCGACGAAAAGCTCCCCTCGCTCTTAATCAAATTGCTGACGAGGTCGGGCAAACTGCTTCCCGACGCCGTGACCGACTGCGGCGTGCCGCTGGTCGTCTGCGCGTTCACCACGAACGGGTCGCCGGCACGCGCCACCGTCGCCAAAACGCTTACGGCGCCAACCAGGAAGACACGAAAGATCCTTTCCACCATCGGCAGACCTCCATAAGCATTCTGATCCATTGAAGGCGCGGATTGTACGGAACTGCCGTGCCTTCTGTAACGCCCCGGATTTGGAATAATCAGCCCCGCGAATTCATGCGCTCTGCCGGGCGGCGGTGGATCCTATGATGTAGTTCTTCATGAGCCCGGAGCCGTCAAAGCCCAGACGCCGGTGGCCGCGAGCGCTGGCGATCAGCGCCGGGGCGGCGGTCGTGCTATGTATCGTGGGGTGGTTCGTAATCGGAATGGTCTGCCGATCGCGCATCGCGTCAGCCGTCAAGAAATCGACCGGGGCAGACCTTACCGCCGACCACTCCTGGTATCTCCCGCCCTACGGCGTGAGCCTTCGGGGCATCCGATTGACCAGGGCCGGTTCCGACGGCCAGATGGTCGAACTGCTGTCGGCGTCGCGCGTGGACCTGAAATTGGCCCACCTGCCGCACGCGGGGCAGCCGATCGTTATTGAGAACCTGCTGGTCAAGTCGCCTCTGATGAACCTCGCCCGCGGCTCCGAGCGCGCGCGGCAGACGGAATTGCGATCTCGCGCGGAACCGATAGCCGCGACACCGTCCGCCACGGCACCCGCGACAGCACCGCAGCTCGCCACCGCATCGCCCGCGGCCGCCGAGCCGGATACAAAGGCCGCGGCTGTCATCCCGAAAAACTCGGACAAATTCCAAATCCACGATCTTGAGATCGTCGACGCGCGCGTTCGTTACGACAACCGCTCGCACGGGGGCGCGGAAGTCGCGGAATTGAGCCGCATCCAGGTGAGCGTGACGGGCGACAAAGCGGCCACGGGCGACTACGACTACCGGATCACCGCCGACGACCCGGCGGGCGTTCAGCTCAAAATCTCCGGGACCGCGAACATCGACGACCTGATCGT
Source organism: Phycisphaerales bacterium (assembly GCA_028288945.1). Taxonomy (GTDB): domain Bacteria; phylum Planctomycetota; class Phycisphaerae; order Tepidisphaerales; family Tepidisphaeraceae; genus RYN-428. The sequence goes on along the minus strand of JAQGHH010000438.1, from coordinate 11,401 downwards.
CCAGGTGCCCGAGCTTTCGATGAAAGCGCGGCTCGCGGCGTTGTCGCCGGAGCTACCCCTCTCCGACGCGCAGCACGGGAAGGTCGCGCCGTTTCTGAAGGACGGAACGCTGGAGGTCACCGGCAAAGCGACCGTCCCACTCCGCGACCCGCAGCATGCACTGGTCGATGCGACCGTGAGTCTGGACGGGGCGAAGGCCGATCTACATCGCCTAAAGATGACGATCGACCGCGCGGACGTGAAATTCGTGATTCATGGTGGAAACAAGTCGGCGGACGAGTCGAATCCGGTCGCGCTGGCGGTCATGAAACTGCGGGTGGACAGCGGGAAAACCTCCTTGATCCTGGACGGCGGCACGCTCGCCGTGACGCCCGACGGCGCGGGGTGGGAGCTGGCGAAACTGGTGGGACGCCTGGACGTCGGCGGGGGTGTGCCCGCCTTCGATCGCGTGCGCCTTGGCGGCCGATTCTCCTTCACCGGCACGGCCGGCGGGCCGTTCCGTCTTCCCGGCGGGCAGAGCCCCTTCGTCGCATTCCGCCACGAAGTTCTCGCATATCCCCGCGATGCCTCGATCCAGCCGCCGAAGTTTCCCGTGCCCATCGAGCACATCGGAGGCGGGCAGATCTGCTTCCGGGGCGGCGTCGTCCGATTCCAAAATCTCATCGGCCAGTACGGCGGCGACCGAGTCCTCCTCGAAGACGCCCACATTACCGTCGATGATCCGCGGGAGCGCGCTCGCATCGGCGACCTTCGCCAGCAAGTGCGCATCGAAGGCATGGCCGGCACAATCATCTTCAACCAGCCGCCCACGCCTTACCCCGACGGCTTGGGAAAAGTCATCGCGCAGCTTCGGCCGACGGGGCCGTTCGACATAGGCGGGGGGAGCTGGTACGCGATCAACCTCCGCCGGCCCGGTGAAACGGTGAAGCCCAAGGCGGACTACTTCTTTCACGTCTCGACGACGCAAGGCGCGTTCGCCGTTTATGAAGGCCGCGTCCCGCTGAAAAACATCCACGGGGACTCGACCATTTCGCCGCTGCTGATCGACATCCCGCAGTTCCGTGCCGACTCGTTCGAAGGGAGCGTCACCGCGACGGCGAAGATCACACCGACGCGTCCAGTGCGCTACGACGGCCAACTGCTGCTGTATGCTGTGAACCTGGACAAGGCCTCCGCCATCATCCACCCGCCCGACGGCAAGCGCGACCAGCTCAGCGGCCGCGGCTTCGCCAACCTTCACATTTCCGGCGGCGGCCCCGACGCCGCCCACACGGCCCGGCAGCTCTTCGCCGCCGACGGGGAGGTTGAGATCATCAACGGCGATTTCTCCCTGGTTCCCGTCGTCAAGGCCGCCGCCGACCGTGTGACCGGGCCGAATCAGTCGCTCGTCGGGCAGGCCGCGGGCGTGGTGTCGGTTCGTAACGAGGTCGTCGTGCTGAACAACTGTGCCGTGGGAAATCCGTTGTTCGGGCTACAGGGCTCGGGCACGATCGGCTTTGATAAATCGCTAGACCTTCACGCCGTCGCCGCCCCGCTGGGCGACTGGGGCGACGCCCTGAAGCAGAGCAGGATTCCGGTGATCGACAACGTCGCCGGTGCGATCCAGCAACTGTTCAACGGCGCGCAGCGCACGCTCCTCTGGGACTTGCGTATCTCGGGAACGACCTCGCAACCCAAGGTCGCCACGATTCCCGCCCCCGCCATCACCGAACCCATCGCCGCGTTGTTCGGACAGATGCTGCAAAACAATAAGGACGCCCGCCTGATCGACGCTGTAAAGGAGAAGCCGAAAACGCAGCCGGGGAAATGAAATCCGCCTGGAAGTGGGTGGGGCGCACGAGACCGAAAAATACGACCACAGATTGACGGCGGGAGCATTGGCCCAGCCTTCAATCTGTGGTCGTATTGTCTTTTCGCATTCTTGTCCGGGGTGCTGTCGAACGAACACGGGCGAGGCGCCCGTGCCACATAATACCGTTGAGTCGTCGCGATGCTTACGCGACCGGCTGTGCGGCAGAGGTGGGCGCCGTCGCGGGTTCGGTGGCGAGGGCGGGCAGGCGGAAGGTGAAGCGGCTGCCCTGGCCGGGGCCGGGGCTTTGGGCGCGGATTTCTCCGCCATGGTCGGTGACGATGGCGTGGGTGATGGAGAGGCCCAGGCCCGTGCCCGGTTCGCCCGCGCCGCGCTTATCGGTGAAGAAGGGTTCGAAGACTTTTTCGAGCATGTCCGGCGTCATGCCGCGGCCGTTGTCGGTGACTGTCAATTCAATCCAGGTGCCGTCGCGGCGGGCATCCACGACCACTTCGCCCGAGCCTTCGCGGGTCGCCTCCAAAGCGTTGATGACGAGGTTGAGGATCACCTGCTTCATTTCGGTCTGGTTGGCGTGGACGCGGAAGGGGTCGGACGGGTCAATGGCGACGTTGATTTTCCGCCGGCGGAAATCGCGCAGGCCGCGGACGATCGTCGCGACTTCCGACGCGACGCGGGTCAGCGCGACGGGCTCGCGGCCTTCGCTCCCGCCGCGGGCGAGGGAGAGGAGCTTGCCGGTGATCTGCTTACAGCGGAGGGATTCCTCGCGGATGATGTCCTGCCACTCGATCAGCTCGGCGAGCGCCTGCGGGCCGGCGCTTTGCCGGAGGGCTTTGAGCGAGAGCTCCGCGTAACCGAGCATGATGTTGAGCGGGTTGTTGATCTCATGCGCCACGCCCGCGGCCAAATACCCGGCGCTGGCCAGCCGCTCGGAGCGTACCAGCTCCTTGCTCTTGGCGTTCACCATTTCCTGGAGCCTTTCATAGAAGGCGTGGAGCTCCGTGGCCATGCGGTTGAATTCTTCGCCCAACTCGATCAGTTCGCGGTCGCCCGAGGCGCGGTAAGTCCCCGAAAAATCCCCCGCGGCCAGTTGCCGCGAGCGTTTGCGCAGGTTGTGCAGTGGGACCATGATCCGGCGGTACTGCCAGAAGCTTGCGGTGATACAGAGGAGCGGGACGACGACGGCCAGGGCCATCACCGCCGTGGTGGTCAGACGCAGATCGACGTCGGAGGCGACCTGCGTTGTGTTCATAAACGTGTTGCACAGGTGCAGCAAGTCGGCCAGTTCTTCCGCCAGTTGATCCGCCTTGGCCGATGCCGCCGTGATGTCGGCTGCGGGCGCGACCGCGCCCTTGGGCGGGTCGAGCAGCGCTATGACCGCGCTGAGAGTTGATGACGCCGCCCGGGTTTTTTGCTTCGCCTGCGCCTGGAGATTGCCAGTGATTTCCGGGGGCATCACGGCGTCGTAGGTGCTTAGAACCGCCTTGTATTGACGCAGATCGGCCAGCGCCAGCTTCAGTTGCGGCACAACCTGCGATCCGATCATTCCTTCATCGTGCATGCGCGCCTTGGCGGCAACCACGCGCATCTGCGCCGACTCGACAAGCTGCAATGCCGCGTATTCCCGCAGCGACGCCTCGACGTGCGCCCGCTGAAGCCGCAGGCCGCGCAGGCAGACGCCCGCGATGGCCAGCAGGCTCGCCAGGAGCACGACGTTTACGAGGATGATCTTTGTGCGCAGGCTCATCGCGGCAATCGCATTCCACCCGATAGAAACATATTAACGGCTAAAGCATATATGGGCATGATGGGATGCAAAATCTGCATGGATAGTGACCGGCCAGGCAATTGAGGGGTACACTCACCGATGACTGAGGGCGCTCCCGCGGCTCACGTGCCCTATTAAACCGAAAACCCTGCCAGGAATCCCGGCATTTGGAGCCTTGCCATGGCCTCCGATTCCAACCCTTTCCGCCGCCGAGCGGTCCGCGACGGCTTCACCCTCGTGGAGCTGCTCGTCGTCATCGGGATCATCAGCATCCTGACGGCGATCATCTTTCCCGTGATCGGCCGGGCGCGGGAGTCGGCCAACCGTGTGAAATGTGCGACGAACCTGCGCTCCCTGGGCCAGATTTTCGTCTTGTTCGCCAGGGATCATCATGGCCGGGTTCCCGAAGGCCAGAACACGCCGTACTCCGGCGCCGGCGGCTACAACATCACCTGGATGTACACGAAGGACTATTTCGTCCTTGTGGACGATTACGGCGCCAACCAGCAGCTTTTCATCTGCCCGTCGACGCCGACCGCGCGGATCGGCCCATCCGCGTTTCCCTACGGGGAGGGCAGCGAACGCGCCGCCCGGGCCGAGGTGGACGAGCTCCCCGACAACCCCAGGAAGGTGCAGCAAGGGGAAAAGGACCTGACGCAGTACTGGGTCGGCTTCGATTACGCTTACATGGGCCGCAACATTCAGGAAGCCCTCGCGCCCGGAGGCGATGACGTGGACGGTGCACCGTTTGAGGTGACCCGCCTCGGCCGCTTCACCCACATGGGCACCGAAGACGACACCAACCCGCCGCTCATGGCCGACCAGGCCTGGTATCAGCCGCGGACGGGTTATCACTACAACCACGGCCACGACTGGTCCATCCCCTCCTTCGACGCGACCCCGTCGCTCAGCCCCTGGTACCGCGGCACGGCCTCCTCGCATAACGGCGAAGTGCGGATCAACGTGCTCTACTCCGACGGCCACGTCGCCCAGAAATCTCCCGACCTGCGCAGCTTCTACAGCAGCGGCGACAGTTATTTCTTCCGATGAAACCCCAAGGCCCGGCGGCGGGGCGGTCGTCATTTGCCGCCTCCCCCCTTGCCCTCGAGCGTTCGCAGATAGGCGACAACGCCCCAGCGCTCCTGCTCACTTAAATCTTTCTCAAAGCCCGGCATGGGCCTCTTGCCCCGGCTGATCTGTCGGAACAGCTTCGCATCACTCTCGTGCCCGAGCCGGCCGTCGGTGAGATCGGGAACATCCGTACCCAGGTCCGAAGCCATCTTGCCGTCACCCTTGCCGTGTTCGCCATGGCACTGGACGCAGTGGGCCGCGTAAACCTTGCCGCCAACGGGAGAGGGGGTACCGAGCATGCCGGCGAGGCGGGCTGACCCGTCCCGCTCCGCATCGGCGTCTTCCACCGACCTTGCGCATCGCATGTGGCTCTGGCACGGGCGCCCCGCCCGTGGATCGCGGCCATTGCCGCCCGCCCCATGGGCCGGCCGCCCATACCACGTAAGAGGGACGGACGCGGCCAAGACCACCACACACCCGGCGGCCAATCCATTGAATCGTCGTTTCATGAATCCTCCCTGTCGATCTCACCTCGCGTGCCGGCGCGGCGGGGTGTGCGGCATGAACTGTGTTACAAGTAGATACAACTATTTTAGCACCGCTCCGCCGCCGGCCGGCTCCATCGGGTCGCGATGGTTGCGTGCGGGCCGATCGACGACTCGCGGCATTTTCACCTTCGGAAGACTCCGTGCAGCATACCGGCCGCGGAAACCGGATGCAGCGATTGCATGGAATGCACGGCCGGCAGATGCCGTGCCGGCGGCGGGGGAGGGGACTGCAAAAATTGCAGGGTATACTCGTAGCGATCAGGCGGAAGTTACGTTGCCGCAAGAGGCCTGATGCCGCATGGAGCAGGCATTGTAGGAGTACGTTTATGAAGCCAGACCCGACGCCGGTCCCTTACGGTCGCGGCGTGCTCGTCGTCGAAGACGAGCCGCGCCTGCGCTCCATGCTCGAGCGGGCCGTCCGCGACATGGGGTTTGACGTGACGCTCGCCTCCACCGGCGAGGCCGCGCTGAAGATCATGGAGACGCAGACCATCGGCATCATCATCCTCGACCTCAACCTCCCCGGCATCGACGGGATCGAGTTCCTGGAAAAAATCCGCCGACGCAACCGCAAGGCCCAGGCGATCATCCTCACCGGCTTCGGGAACCTGGAGACCGCCAAAAAAGCGATTCACCTCGACGTGGTCGAGTTCCTCACCAAACCCTGTTCTTTGGGCACCCTGGAAGTCGCCATCGACCGCGCCCGCAGACGCTGCATCGCGGACGGGCCGTCGGAAGCGTGGCGTGATCAGCCGCAAGAAAGAGAAACCCCCGCACCGCGCCCGGCGGCCGATGCGCCTTCCCCGACAGCCCTCTCACTGGAAGAACTCGAGCAGCGGCACATCCTCGCCGTGCTGGAACAAAACCGCGGCAACCGCGCCGCCACCGCCACCCAACTGGGAATCAGCCTCCGCAAACTCTACTACCGCCTGGGCCAATACCAACGGCAGGGGATCATCCCGTAGGCCGGATAAAGAGGGGAAATAGCAGCAAGAAGAATTATTGCCACAGATGCAGACCGATGGGCACAGATGGGCGCTTGCCGCGATGCGGCGTCTCCCGGTTGCCCGTCACAAACTGATTTGCCCGACCCTCCTCTTTATCTGTGTTCATCGGTCATGCCCGCGACGTGCTCAATCCAACTTCTCCGGTTCGATGCGGATGTCTTTTTCCCCCGCGGCCTTTTTCTCTTTGTACTTCCTGACCCAGGTCTCAAAGCTCTTTCCAGCCGCGGTGTCGCGGCCGGTGAATTCGATCCTCGCCACGTCACTGTAGCGCACCGACATCTTCTCGTCCGAATTCTTCGGCAGCAGGCGCACGATGCAATCCGCCAGCGTCTTGCCCGCGCTCCGACGGTCGAACACGTACCCCTCGACCTTGCTCGAGTCCTTGAGCGTGAGCGTGACGTCGCCGCGGAAATCGAAGGCCTTTTCGAACGCGGCCCGAATCTCATCATCCGTCGCCAGCGGCGGCACCCACCCCTCGAGATTCTCGTGCACGACGCCCAGCGCCGTGTCCGATGTGGTCTCAACGTCAAACGGCCTGGCCTTGGTTTCCTGGGGCATAAAAGGAGTTCTCGTTTGAAATCCGCGAACGGGCGGATCCTGTAGGGCCGCACTGCGGACCTTGGATTTGCGAGCGGGAAAATGGTCCGCGGTGCGGACCCTACATCGATGCCGCGCATTCGCACGGGTTGAAAACCCGTGCCACATTACGCATTCTGCAATTCGCGCTTTTCGCTTTTGGACTTACCGACGGTCAGGGGGACGAGGCTGCCGGGGTGCGATTCGGGCTCGGCTTCCAGCGCCTTGAGGGCCGCTTCGTTGCGATGCTCGCTGCCGAAGAGCGTGGCCTTGGCAGCTCCCCAGAGTCCGCGCAACGTGCCGAACGTGTCATCGACGGCGGACGCCTCGTAGCCGCTGTGGACCATGCAATTGCGGCACTTCACGTTGCCGCTCTCGTAGCCATAGCGTTCCCACTCGGTCAACTCCATCAATTCCTTGAACGTCTCGACGTACCCGTCCGCGAGCAGATAGCAGGGCTTCTGCCAGCCGAAGAGGTTGTAAGTCGGCATTCCCCACGGCGTACAGGCGTAGGTCCGCTCGCCCATGAGGAATTCCAGGAACAGCGGGCTCTGATTAAACACCCACCGCTTCTTGCGGTTGCTCAGGATCTTGCGGAACAGGTCCGTCGTGCGCTCGCGGGGGAGGAAATGCTGCTGGTCGGGGGCCTTGTCGTAGCTGTAGCCGGGCGAGAGCATCATCCCTTCGACGCCCAGGTCCATCATCTCATCGAAGAAGGCCCGGACACTTTTGGGGTCGGTGCCGTCGAACAACGTGGTATTCGTCGTGACGCGGAAGCCGCGTTTAACGGCTTCCCGGATTCCCTCCAGCGCAATATCGTACCCACCCTCCCGGCAGACGGAAAAGTCGTGGTGCTCCTTCTGTCCGTCCATGTGAACGCTGAACGTGAGGTACTTGCTGGGCTTGAAGAGGTCGATCTTTTCCTTGAGCAGCAGGGCGTTGGTGCAGAGGTAAATGTACTTCTTGCGAGCGACGAGGCCTTCGACGATCTCTTTGATCTGCGGGTGCAGCAAGGGCTCGCCGCCGGGGATGCTGACCATGGGCGCGCCACACTCGTCGACGGCCTTAAAGCATTCCTCGGGCGAGAGTTGCTTCTTGAGGATGTGGGCGGGGTATTGGATCTTCCCGCACCCCGCGCAAGCCAGATTGCACCTGAACAGCGGCTCAAGCATCAGCACCAGCGGGTAGCGCTTGCGGCCGCTGAGCTTCTGCTTCAGCACGTACGAAGCGACGGTCCACATCTGCGAGACAGGTACGCCCATATGGTCTCTTCCCTTTCGATTCAACCAAGCCTTCAAGCATAGCGGCTATTTGCGCACATTCCAATCGGTTATCGGTACAATCCCGCCCCCGTGGTGAGGCGACGATTCATCATCCTGACGGCAGTTCAGATCGAAGCAAAGGCCGTGGCAAGGGCTTTGCGCCTCCACTGCCCAAGCCCAACCAAGCCCACACGATCCGCCGGCCCCGGCCCACTCATCGAGCTGCACCTGATCGGAATCGGCGCCCCGCGCCTCCCAATAGACCTCGGCATACCCGAAGACACGCTCATCATCATGGCCGGCCTGGCAGGGGGCCTCGACCCGAGCCTCCGCGTGGGAGACGTGGTCATCGACGACTGTCCGCCCGGGCTGGCAGTCGAAGTTTCCCACCGCCCCGGCCGCATCCACTCGGGCGGAGCCGTCATCGCCACAACGTCACAAAAGGCCACCCTGTTCGCGCAAACCCGCGCTCTGGCGGTGGACATGGAAACCGCCACCGTCCGCGCCGCGGCCCAGCGACAGGGCGTCCCCTTCCTCGCCATCCGCGCGATCAGCGACGCATCCGACGACGTACTCGACCCCGCCGTGCTAAAGCTGGTGGACGCCTTCGGCCGCCCGCGGCCGATCGCCATCGCCGCAACTCTCGTGCGCCGGCCGGGGCTGGCCACCTACCTCAAACGGCTGGGAGCCTCCTCGCAACTGGCCGCGGACAACTTAGGGAAGGCAGTCGCGGGAATTGTTCGAGGTTGTGCTGGCCCAGCCGCACGCTCGATTTTCCATGGCCCCAGAAGTGGGAAAAAGTGAGAAAAGTTGGCACATTAGGAGCACTGTAAAATTATTGTAATATTATCCATAAGCTCAATAACTATTAGAGCTTATACATCACTCGTTGCCACGAGATCGGGATCGAGCGCTTTCCAACAATTTCCAACAAGATTTTGACATATTTCCCAAGCCGAGCACGCGCCCGACCCAAACCGTGAACGGAAGACATGCGGGTCGTCGCCGGGCCGCGGGCTTCTTCGATCGCACAGCGGAACGCCGCACCATCTCGCCGCGAAAGCATATGCCAAAGCCGGGCCCACAAGATCGGTTTCGCGGCGATGTCCAGCGGGCGCGCGCTCCCGGTCACCGAACCGCGCCGTTGGCCGCCTGGATCTTGGGGGTGCTGGTGGCGACGAGCTTCAGGTGCGGCTCGTGTTCGATCGTATCGAGCAGGGCGCGGGTGATCTTGTCGTCCACCTCCGCCGCCCGGCGCATCTCGACGGGGTAGCGGACGACGAACTCCAGTCCCGACTCGACGAACCGGAATCGCCCCTGGATCTGCGGCGTGGCCAGTTGCACGTGCAGCGCCTCTCGCGCCTGTTCGTGCTGCTGCTCGATCCGCCCCTTGTACTCGCTGTACACCGAATCGACCGCCCCCATCAGCTTCGTCTCGGCCAGGTGGTAGTTGCTGTCGGGCGAGAGCGTGAGGCCCAGCTCGTGCCAGTTGTACTCGGCGCCGGGGATCTGCTTGTAGAACGCGTTCGGCTGGAACAGCACGGAGTTGGAGAAGACGACGATGCGGCCGGTGGGCTGAAGGTTGTTGGGCTTCCCGTCGAGCTCCATCATATACATGCGGAAGATGCCGATGTCGATCACGTCGCCGGTGATGCCGTTGATCGTGACGCGGTCCCCCACGCGCACGCCGTAGCGGCCCATGAAGAAAAAGTGCGAGACGCCCGAAAGGATCACGCTCTGCAACGCGACGGCGATGCCCGCCGTCAGCAGCCCGGCGTAGGTCGCCAGCGACCCAAACTCGGTGATGAAGCCGGCGACGAGGATGGCGAGGATGATCCCTCCCACCACAAGCCGGCGGATGAAGAGGAACTGCCGCCGTCGGCGGACGTCGCTCACATACCGGAACGTCGCCCGCCGCCAGACCTGCGAGAGCAGCATCACCAGCACGATCAGTCCCCCCATGACCGCCAGCCGCGTGAGCAGGACTCGGATCGAGCGGTAATACTGCGACTGGACCGTATCATGCCACTGCAGGAGCGCACCATGCGTGGTGTCGAGATAGATGATGGCCTTGCGCAGCGGCACGGCGGCCGCCGAGAGCCGGTTGAAGCGGTCCGTCAGCGCGTCCAACTCGCGACGCTGGCCGGCCAGGACGTCGGCATCTTCCGTGTCCTTCAAGGCGGCCAGCGCGTCGGCCCGGTGGACCGCGTCGAGCAGGTCGGCACTGAGCGGCGCGCGCAACGGTTCAAGCGACTTCTGGAGGCCATCGGTCTGCGCCGCGAGGCCCTTCAAATCGCTCATTTTGTGGGAGAGCGTAAACATCTCCCCGACCAAGCCGACAAGGCCCAGGGAGGAGAGCCGCGCCGGCTGTTCGTTCGCCGCGGCAGCAGCCGCGGTGGTAGCGGCGGCCGTCGCGGGTTGCGTCGTCGGCCCGGCGCTCTCTTCGCCGCCCTGCGCGCCGGGCACGGTGCTCCTCAGCTCCTCGACCTGGTGAGCCAGCGAGCCGTTCGTCCCTTCACTGGCGAAGGCGGCCAACTGTTGCAGCGTGTCGTGGCGGGCGAGAGCGAGGCTCAATTCCGCGGCGAGCTTTTCCCGCCGGGCGGATAGGACGGGCTGCGACGTCGCAGGCGCGGTCCGGATCTGCTGGTCGATGGCGTCGAGCTGCGCGCGGTAGTCCGAGACGCGTTGCGTCGCGGTCGCCAGGAGCTTGGGGAGCCGGTCGTTCTGTGCGTTACCCGAGGGCGTGGCGCCGTTCCCCTTCCCGTCGGCGGAAAGGGCGACCGCTTCCTTCTGAGCGAAAACGAAGCTCTGCTGGATCGCCTGCTGTGCGTTCTGGGCCACCGCCTGCTGCAGCAGCACTTCCTCCGGCGTGACCGACCCGTGGGCGAACGTGCTCACCTGGCGATACCACCCGGTCTCCCGTTCGAGGAACGGAATGAGTTGCTTCCCCGCATCCTGCGGCGCCGCTGCCGCGTGCGCGCCCAGGGCCAGGAAGAGCGCAGCACCAGCGGCCAACAGCCTCCCGACCCTCCGCCGACGCAACCGCCCCATGCGAACACGATCGGCAGGACAAAACAGCGAAGCCATGAAACGCCTCCGTGGACTTCCAACGGTTCTTCGCCCACGCCCCTGTCGTGGGTAAACCGCGCAACATAAAACACGCGGCGTTAATTGTGAACCAAAGAACCGGCCAGAGCAGCAACTAGGCATCTAATCGTAAGGAGCCGAAAACGCCGCCCTCCCCCGTACGCCGTCAGAAGATCGCTTCGCGGTTTCGCAATCCAACCGCCGCTCCGCGAATCTGCAAGAGCGTGGAAAATGTTGCATCGCCATGAACGTTGCGAATGGAATCCCGACCCTTG
>JAQGHH010000395.1 GCA_028288945.1 Phycisphaerales bacterium | reverse complement strand
ACTTACGTCGTGAATGGTGCATTTCATCCACCCCCCGTCCGCCCCTCGCCGCGGGGGCGCCAATGCGGTCTGTGATCGATTGTGAATGATTGTGAATGATGAAAACGACTCATTTACGCAAGTATTTGATAATCCGAACGATTCAGTCGCCTTGGCGGGGAGTCAGGCGTTTTCAGGGCCTTCAACTGAGCGCCCGTCCGCGGACTATATCAAACATGCGAACGGTCGGGCGGACAGTATTTATTTTCAGCATCGTTATAGCCGCGGCAGGGGCAGCCCTGCCTGCGATCTGCGCCGGCTCGGAGCCGGCAGCGGAGTTCGATCGTGACGTCAAGCCGCTGCTGAAGACTTACTGCTTCCAATGCCACGGGCCACAGAAGGCCAAGGGGGACGTCAATCTTTCCACCTTCGCGGGCGATGGCGTGGTCGAGCGCGATCCCAAGCTATGGGGCACGGTGCTCGAGCAGCTCAATGACCGCAACATGCCGCCTAAAAAGAAGCCGCAGCCGACGGCCGCCGAGCGCGAGCGAATCACTTCGTGGCTTCACGAATCGCTCGCCCATCTCGATTTCAGCAAGCTGCCCAAAGACCCGGGGCGCGTGACGCTGCACCGTCTGAACCGTGCGGAATACAACAACACCGTGCGCGACCTGCTGGGTGTGCACACGCATCCCGCGGACGCGTTCCCCGCCGACGGGGCGGGCGGCGGGGGGTTCGACAACAACGCCGACACGCTGTTCATTCCGCCGTTGCTGATGGAGCAGTACCTCGCCGCGGCGTCGGACGTGCTGCGGGAAGCGCCGGCCGATCGACTGTTCACTACGCGGCCCAAGGACGGACTCTCGAACCACGACGCGGCCAAGAAAATCATCGAGCGCTTCGCCACCCGCGCGTTTCGCCGACCCGTGAACGGCGACGAAGTGGAACGCTACCTCCGTCTCTTCGATGCCGCGGAAGGGCGCGGCGCGGGGTTTGAGAATTCGGTGCGGCTGATGCTCAAAGGGGTGCTCGTTTCGCCGCAGTTTTTGTTCCGCGTTGAAGCGGATCATGACACAAAGGAGCCGTACGCGATCAGTGATTACGAGTTAGCCAGCCGTCTCTCGTATTTCCTTTGGTCGAGCATGCCGGACGACGTGCTGTTCGACCTGGCGGGCAAGGGAAAGCTGCACGAGGACGAGGTCCTTGAGCAACAGGTGCGGCGGATGCTCAAGGACGCCAGATCACAAGCCCTGGCCGAGAACTTCGGCGGGCAGTGGCTGACGTTCCGCGATTTGCGGACGACGGCCCAGCCCGATCGCAAGCGGTTCCGCGGGTTCACGCCCGCCGTGCGGGATGCGATGTACGATGAATCCGTGCTGTTCGTCGATTCGGTTTTTCGCGAAGACAAGAGCGTGCTGACGCTGATCGACGCCGACTACACGTATCTTAATGAGGCGCTCGCCCGCCACTACGGGATCCCCAACGTCTCGGGCGAAGACATGCGCCGCGTGACGCTTCCCGATCGCAATCGAGGAGGCATCCTCGGCCTGGGGAGCATCCTCACCGTCACGAGCTATCCGCTGCGCACGAGCCCCGTGCTGCGCGGCAAGTGGGTGCTGGAGGCGGTGCTGGGCGCGCCGCCGCCCCCGCCACCGGCGGACGTGCCGCAACTGCCCAAGGACGATCAACTGCCCGACGGGCTCACCTTCCGCCAGCGTCTCGAACGGCACCGCGCCGACCCGACCTGCGCCGCATGCCACGCGCGGATGGACCCGATCGGCTTCGGGATGGAGAACTTCGACGCCGTCGGACGCTGGCGCACCAAGCAGGCCGGCAAGGACGTCGACGCGGCTGGAGTATTGGTCACGGGCGAAAAGTTCAGCGGACCGGCGGAGCTGAAGAAGGCCCTGCTTGAGAAGAAGGACGCGTTCACCCGGAACCTGGCCGAGAAGCTGTTGGCGTATGGCTTGGGCCGTGGATTGGAATACTACGATCAGCCGGCCGTTCAAGAGATGAGTGACGCGATGGCGAAAGAAGACTTTCGGACATCGGTGCTGGTGGCGGGCGTGGCAAAGAGTTACCCGTTTAGGCATCGCCGCAATGAGCGGGGGGCTCAGGAATGAGCCTGTGAAATGCATGCGGGTTGGCCTTTAAGCCGATGACGCTCCGAAAGGCAACGACCTTCATGGCGAGGCAGTAGAATAAGGCAATGGCCGACAAATCCTGGAACATCTCCCGGCGTACGATGCTCCGCGGCGCGGGCGTGGCGATGGCGCTGCCGCTGCTCGACGCGATGGCCCGCCGGGTTGGCGCGGAAACAGCGCCGGTGAGCGCAGTGCAAGGCGCGAAGTCTGCGGCGCATCCCGTTCGCATGGCCGTACTTTACATGGCCAACGGCGTGAACTCCGACGCCTGGGCACCCAAGGGCGTGGGGAAGGATTTCGAGCTTTCGCCGACGCTGGCTCCCCTGGCCGATTTCAAGAGCGAGATCCTCGTGCTGTCGGAGCTGATGAACGCGGGAGCGCTGGGCGGCGACGGCCACTACGTCAAGACCGGCGGATTCCTCACCGGAACCACCATCACCAAGACCACCGGCAAAGACCTCCGCAGCGGCGGAGTCTCCATCGACCAGCTCATCGCCCAGCGCGCGGGGAAGGATTCGCCGCTGCCGTCGCTCGAACTGGGCATCGAACCGGTCACCACCGGCATCGACACCAACGTCGGCTACACCCGGCTCTACGGCTCGCACATCTCCTGGAGCACGCCGACCACGCCCGTCGCCAAAGAGATCAACCCGCGGCTGGCGTTCGACCGCCTGTTCCGCCCGGAAAAGGGCGGCTCGGGCACGCCCGCCGACGACCGCAGCGTCCTCGACCTGATCGCGCAGGAAGCCAAAGACCTCCGCAACAAAGTCGGCAAGACCGATCAGGCGAAGCTCGACGATTACCTCGAGTCGGTACGGTCGGTGGAGAAGCGGATCGAATCCAACACGAAGCGGCGTGCGGAGGAAAACCGGCTGACCCCCGAGGCGCTTCAGGAAATCGAATCGCTCGACAAGCGCGTTCAGGCCTGGGAAAACCATCCCGAGCGCGCGAAGCTCAATCACATTCACGTCGGCGCCGATCACACCGACCACGTCCGCCTAATGCTCGACCTGATGGTGCTGGGGTTCTGGTCGGATTCTACCCGCGTCAGCACGTTCATGTTCGGCAACGCGGTGAGCCCGCGCAATTTCTCCTTCCTCGAAGGCGTTCACGGCGGGCACCACGAAATCTCGCACCACAAGAACGACGCGGAGCAGCTAGCCCAATACCAGCGGATCAACGCCTGGCACGTCCGCCACTACGCGTACATGCTGGAAAAAATGCGCGCGATCCGCGAGGGCGAAGGCACGCTGCTGGACAACTCGATGATCCTCTTCGGCGCGGGCATGCGGGATGGGAATTCGCACAACCCCCACAACCTGCCGCTGGTCCTCGCCGGCCGGGGCGGCGGAACGATCAAGCCGGGGCGGCACATCGCTTACAAGAAGAACACGCCGCTGTGCAATCTGTATGTCGACCTGCTAGACCGCGCGGGCGCGCCGGTCGAACATTTTGGCGACAGCACGGAGCGCCTGCCGGGGCTGGGGGACGGGGACTATAAGGGCGACGGGGCGGCCGCGTAAGGCGGATCGCGTAACGGTTGGTCACACCAATGCAAAGGGCCTCCCGCGCACACGCACGGTCGAGGCCCTTTGACGCACTCAGGATTTCGCGAACGTCGTAGCTTGTGTTTACCGCAGTTCCGCGCTCCGGTCCCTCTCCCTCGTAATCGGGGGAGAGGATAGGGTGAGGGCGAACGTCGAGTTGCACTCGCCTGGCCAAATCAGCCGCATTTTGTAGGGTCCGCATCGCGGACCACGTTTTTGGCTGCGATGCGGGAATGGTCCGCAATGCGGACCCTACAACTCACAATTGTTAGCACCGTTCTACGATCGGCCCCTCACCTCTGCCCTCGCGCCCGGGTGTGAGGGAGAGGAAGGCGTACTTCGCATGGCTGGGAGCCCCGTGTGACAACATCTTTTGTCATCGCGCTCATCGCGACGAAAGCGCCTTTGCCTTCCGGACCAATCCCACAAGTTCCTGCCGGTATCCGGTTTCGTCCGGCCCGGCGGAGCTCTGGGCGCGTTCCAAGGCGGAGGCGTAACTCGCGTTGCCTTTGTAATTGCTTTCGCGGAGGAGCAGTCCGAACTCCGCGACGGCCGCGGCGAAGCGGAAATCCGCCGACGTGTGCGGGAGCGTCAGGGCGCGGTCTTCGCCGGGGGTTTCGAGATTTTGGACGGCGTCGCTGGCCGGGTCGCGGTAATGGACGGCGACCGTCAGCAGGTCGGAACGGCGGCCGGCGGGAGTTTTGCCGGCGGGGATGATTTCGTACAACGCCGTCAGACTCTGGCCCGCGCCCAGTTCGCCACCGATCTGTGAATCGCTGTCGATGTCGTCGGCGGAGAGGGCGCGCCGTTCGTAACCGACCAGCCGGTACGCCGCGACGGCGGCGGGGTTGAAGCGGACTTTCACCTTCACGTCTTTGGCCACCGGCACGAGCGTGCCGTTGAGCTGGTCGACGAGAACTTTCCGGGCCTCGGCGAGCGTGTCCACGTAGGCGTAGCTGCCGCCCCCGGCCAGGGCGAGTTGGCGCATCGTCGCGTCGTTGAGGTTTTCCATACCGACGCCGACGACGGTGAGTGAAACCCCTTCGCGCGCCCGCTGGGCGGCGATGGCGGAAAGGCGGGCGGAATCTGAGGTGCCAACGGACCAGTTGCCGTCCGTCGCGAGGACGACGCGGTTAATTCCACCTTCGATGAAGTTCGACGACGCGGCGGAGTACGCGATCTCGATCCCGCGCCCGTCCTCGGTCCGCCCGCCGGTTTCGAGCCGATCGATGGCGGAGAAGATCGCCGGCTTGTCCGTGACGCCGGTCGAAGGGAGCACGATCCGCGCGTCCTGCGAATAGGCGATCAGCGCGATATGGTCGCGCGGTCCCATTCTGCCGGCCAGCTGCTTCATCGCCTTCTTGACCAGCGGCAGTTTGTTCTCCACCCGCATCGACACGGAAACGTCAACTACCAGCACCAGATTGACCGGCGGGCGCTGCTCGGCCGAAAGCTCGCGGGCTTGCAGGCAGACGCGCGCCAAACGACGGCTGACGTCCCACGGGCACGGCCCGATCTCCACCGCCATCGCCAGAGGTCCGTCGCCGACCGACGGAATCGGGCGGACGGGGAAGTAGTTGAGCATTTCCTCGACGCGCACCGCGCCGGTCGGCGGGAGCTGGTTGTGGCCGAGAAAGCGGCGGATGTTCGAGTAGGAAGCCGTGTCCACGCCCCCCGAAAACCCGGACACCGATTCAACCGCGGCGTCGATGAACGGGTTCTCCCTCCAGCGCACCGAGGAATCGATACCCGAGGGGCGCGTGTCGCTGCCGCCCGGATTGGCGGCGACGTAAGCGGGGTTTTTTCCCGGCACGCCCTTGGGTGAAAGCGACATGAACGCCTCCGGCCGCAGGCGGGGCGGGCCGACGGGGATCAGCGTGATGGCCGTACCCGGCTCGATCTTGGGCGGGCTGGCCGGGCTGGGGCGGACGGTGGGGTCGTTGTTCGTCGCCTGCGGTTGGGGTGCGGGCTTGGTGATGTCGGTATGTGCGCCGACCAGCGGCGTTTCCTGCGGCTGCGCGCCTTCCATCGCCAGACGGTTATCGGGCGCAGGAATGAATTCATCGGCGCCATCGTCGGCGGACGATCCATCATTTACCGCGACGTGATCGGCCGGCGGGGGGGCGACGTCGGGCTGTTTGCCGTCGTGCGTGCCGCGCACGATCTTGAAGGGCATTTGGCCGGTGTCTTCATTGGGCGCGTGGCCGGCGAGTTTATCGATGCGGTGGTAGACGAAGGGCACCAGGATCGAGATGACGCCGAAAACGATCAGCACCGCCGCGGCCATGCTCATCGCCCAGATCAACCGCTCGCGACGGACGCCGGCCCGCGGGCGGGCCGGACCAATGCGGTAGGCGTCGTCGAGTTTTTGTTCGATCGAGGCGTGTTGCAGGTCCGTGAGGCCGCCGAAGGATTCGCGGGCGAGTTCATCGGAGAGGAGGCTGGCCGTGGCGCGCACCTCGGCGACGTATCGCCGGGCCGGCTCATTCCCGGCCAGATACGCCGCGACCTCGGCGCGCTCCGCCCCTTCGAGCTCGCCCAGGGCGTATGCGGTCAGCTTGATGTCGTCGATGCCGGGAGCCATTGGTTTAGTGCTGAGTAAAAAGTGCTGAGTGCTGAATCAGTCACGAGTGACAGGAAATGTATTGTCACGGTTCACTCATCACTCATCACGTTATTTATCCGATCCGGTCAGCCGCGATTCCTTTCGTGGCTCCTCCTGGCCCAACTGCGCTCGAAGCGTTTTGATGCCGGTGTGAATAAGGAAGCCCACGTTGGTCACGCTCAGGTTCGTTACGGCACTGATCTCCTTGTAGGAGAGGTTGTGCTGGAACTTGAGGCGGATGACCTCCTGCTGGTTGCGCGGGAGGCCGATCATCGCCCGTGAGACCGCAGCGAAGGAGTCGTCGCGCTCGGCGCGGTCGCCCGGTTCGGGCTCCATGCTGCCAAGCACGCTCGACTGCTCATCGCTGAGCAGATGCATCCGACGCTCCTTCCGCCGCACGTCGATCGCCAGGTTTCGGCAGACGCGGAACAGCCACTCGGCCAAGTGCGGCCCCACCTTGCCGCGCTCCTGCGAGCAGAGGCGCACGAACGCTTCCTGGACGACGTCCCGCCCGCGCTCGGCGTCGCCCGCGAGGTGGGCGGCGTAGGCCACCAACTGCCGCTCATACTGCCTCACGGCCGAGCGGATCCAGTCCCCGCCGTCACGGGTGCGCTCGACAGGGGCCGGGGTCTCACCCATCCGGTCTCCTGCGGGATTAGGACTCTCTGAAGGCATAAACGGGGTGGCCGGGGGTTTCTTAGGGAATTCCGACGGAATTCCAATCCATGTAGGGTGGGCGTACTCGCCCGCCGTTCGCCTATCGCCCGAGTGCCAAGCGGTGGGCGAGTACGCCCACCTTACACGTCGCATTGTAAAGCGGAGGTGGAAAAAGTGTTGGGGGGCTTAGCCCGGTGGATTGCCGCCATGAAGGGCACACCTGGGCGGGGCACCATGCCCGGTGGGCTAATGAGTGGCGTGAATGAGGGGTTCATCCGACATACGCAATGGCTGATCTCGCAATGCTTGCCTTTCGGGCTCGCGCGAAGCACGGGGCAGCATAAGCGTCACGGTAAAGAGGGAATTCTTTGCCGACGTGACCGCGATCTTCCCGCCCAATACTTCCATGATCTTCTGGCACAGCGAAAGCCCCAGCCCGCAATGCCGGCCGGTGTCGGTTCGGGCGGCGTCGCCACGCCAGAATCGCTCGAAAACCTGGGCGGCTTCGTCCGCGGAAACGCGGCTGCCGGTGTTGGAGACGGTCGCTTGCAAGCTCGATGACAATTCTGCAATAGCGATGCGGATCGTGCCGCCGACATCGGCGTAGCTCACCGCGTTGTCGAGCAGATTGTTGAAGAGGAGCCGCAGCTTGTCGCGATCGGTGGTCGTTTGCATCGCGGACGTATCCCACTCGACCGTCAGCCTGCGTTCGGCGGCCGCCGGCGCATAAGCGATCCAGCATTCGCGTAGGAGCTTCTCAAGGTCAACGGTTTCTTGCGATGCGGCCAATTGACTCGCGTCTGCACGGGCCAGCAGCAGCAACGTGTCCACCATCGCGTGCATGCCGCGTGTGGTGCGAAGGCATGAATTGACCACCTTCTCATAAGCCGTGGGCTCACGCGGGCGGGCGGCGCACACCTCCAGCGCCGTCTCCAGACCGGCCAGCGGCGTACGCAGTTCGTGCGCCACGTCCGCCGTGAATGCCTTCTCCCGTGCGAACGCGGCTTCCAGGCGCGCCAGAAGTTCGTTGAGGCGTTCGACCACCGGCAGCAGTTCCGCGGGAACGCCCTGTGGGGCGATCCGATCGGACAGATTGGAGTTCCCGACCCGGGCGATCCGCCCGGCAACCCCACCCACCGGCCGCAGGCCCGCGCGCACGACCCAGGCCATCACGCCCATGGCCGAGATAGTCGCGGCCCCACAGACCGCCGCCAGCAGCCACCGCAATCGCGCGAGCACTCGATCGAGTTCCGCGGTTTCGCGGGAGACGACCAGAATCGCGTCCGGCCTGGCGCCTGAATTCGCGGCGGGTTGGTGGTCAACGTCGTCTTCATCCGCACGGGGCTTAAAGCGAAAGGCGACCTGCCTGCCCCCACGGCCGTCGGGGAGGCGGACGAATTCATGTAACGGTTCGAACCTGGCGTCGGTGGGGGGTGCAAGGTGATCGCGAAGCGCCCCGGCTCGGGCGATTGTCGTGCCGCCGGACCAAATCTCGAAGTATTCCGGACGCTGCGCCGCCGAGAATTCGGGCATCTGCCCCGCGTCCCATTCCAGGTGCACGCGATGACGCTTCCATTCGGTTAGCGACGCGACCGCCCGCGCCTTGGCGTCCAGGGCGCTGTCGAACTCCCCAACCAAGACCACGCGAACCGCGATGAAGAGGATGAACCCGGCGACGGCGAAGACGACCAGGGTCGCGCCGGCGGTCCCCCAAAGCAGTCGCGATTGAAGGGATCGCATTATTCAGCGCCTCCCAAGACGTAGCCGTGCCCTCGGCGGGTGTGGATCAGCCGCGGCAGGCCCGGCCCTTCCACTTTCTTGCGCAAGTGCCCGATGAACACGTCCACCACGTTGCTGTCCGCGGTGGAATTGAACTCGTAGACGTGCTCCCAGATGTCGGTGCGCGTGACGACCTCGCCCGCGCGCAGCGCCAGGAATTCCAGCAACGCGTACTCGCGGGCGGTGAGATCGATCTCACGCCCCGCCCGGCGGACTTTGCGGCCGGCGGTGTCCAGCTCCATGTCCTGCACGTTAATGACCGGCGCTTTCGCCCCGTACGCCCGCCGCACCAGCGCCCTCACCCGCGCCAGCAACTCGGCAAAGACGAACGGCTTGACCAGATAATCGTCCGCCCCCAGGTCCAGGCCCTTCACCCGGTCGGGGGGCGCATCCCGCGCGGTCACGATGATGACATGCGTGCGCGAATCCGTGGCCCGCAGGCGTTTGAGGAGCGTCAGCCCGTCGATTCCCGGCAGCATCAGATCGAGGATGATGACGTCATACGGGTTGGACTTGGCGTACCAGAGCCCGGCATCGCCATCGGCCGCCGCGTCCACGGCAAACCCCGCCTCGCGCAGGCCCTGCGCGACGGATTCCCGAAGCAACTCGTAATCTTCGATCAAGAGGACGCGCATCGGAGCTCGATTCCTTTAGTATTACTTTCACGCGGATGAAATCTAGATGAAGGGGTAAAGGAGCCGGAAGCCGGAAGCCAGGAGCCGGAAGAATGCGTACGACAGGAAAACGGGATGTCGGCCCATCGCATTGGCACAGGCCGCTAAAACCGGCAACCCAATGTATTTCTTTTCTGGCTTCTGGCTCCTGGCTCCTTCCTCCCACCCCCGGCTTCTCCTTCCCGCACTGCCGCTTCCCCCGTATAACCCTTCGCTTATGGCCAATCGCGATGTGCTGGATGACGGATCGTCCCTGGACTCTATCGGGGCGGAAGGTCCGCCGAAGGGGGCCTTGGGGATTATTTTCCTGATCGTATTCATGGACCTGCTGGGGTTCGGGATCATAATCCCGCTGCTGCCGTTTTACGTCGGCGCTCCGCAGGACAAGCCGTTTCAGGTGACGCTGCTCTTCTCGATTTATTCGATCTGCCAGTTCATCGGCGCGCCGGTGCTGGGGGCGATCAGCGACCGCATCGGCCGGCGGCCGGTGCTGGCGTTTTCGCAGTTCGGCAGCGCCGCCGGGTACGTGCTGCTGGGGATCGCCACGCAATTTAAGAACCCGTCGACCATGCTCATGCTCATCTATCTGTCGCGGGTCATCGACGGATTCACGGGCGGCAACATCTCCACGGCACAGGCTTACATCAGCGACGTTACGACGAAAGAGAACCGGTCGAAAGGGATGGGCCTGATCGGAGCGGCGTTCGGGATCGGCTTCACCGCCGGGCCGTTTTTGGGCGGCGTGCTTGGGCACGTTCACGTCAGCATTCCCGCCTACTTCGCGGCGGCGTTCAGCTCGCTGGCGGCGGTCCTTACTCTGCTTAAACTCAAGGAAAGCCGCGTACACAAACCCACCGAGGCGGAGGCCTGGCTGCACCCGAGCCGATTCGCCACCATCCTTCGGCGGCCGATGCTGGGGCAACTGCTGGCGATCTCATTTTTTCTCATGGTCGCGTTCGTCATGATGGAATGCACGGTGGGGTTGTTCCTCAATGACCACCCTTCATTCCATTGGCACGAACTGGGGGTGGGCATTTACTTTGGGTTCATCGGCATCATCATCGCGATCGTGCAAGGCGGCCTGATCGGGCGGTTAACCAAGCGGTTCGGCGATTGGGGCCTTTCCATCACGGGGCCGCTTTTGGTGGCACTTGGGATGGGCGGCTATTTTTTCATAGGGCATTGGACCGCCGCGTTCGCGGCGACGTTGATGGTACTGCTGCTCACGGGGTCGCTGAACGCCATCGGACGGAGCATTCAGGGCCCGACTAGTTCATCGTTGATGTCCAAATTCAGCGACCCCCGCGAACAGGGCGTCGTCTTCGGCCTTTACCACGGATTAAGCAGTCTCGCGCGGGTGATCGGCCCGATCATCGCCGGCCTCACCTACCCGCTATTCCGGCACACCGGGCAGTTTGTGACGGCCGGGATCATCTCCATGGTGATGGTGGTATGGACCCTTGCCATCCGCCAATCAGCACCGCACGACGCCGAGCCGGAAGCGATCCACGAAGCAGCGATTGAAGGTGGGTAAGGCCGATCACGGCCGACCCACTTCCAACCGACCGTCGCCCGCGATGGACCGCCCCTGCGGGGTCTGATACCTTCACGGGCGGTCGATCGCTCAAATCCTTTCCGATTCGGGGAAATACCATGGCGTGGACAAAACCTATTCCTCCGGCGACGCGCGGCCGCACTTATTTTCTGGCAGTTTGCTGCGTTATTTTCGCGGCGTCCGTCGCGAGCTTCGCCGACACGGCCCCCAGGTCTGACGGCAGCATCGTTCGCTTCCTCGCGCGGAGTCGGTCTGAGGTTTCGCCCAAGAGCGGACGGTTTGAGGTCGTCGAGAAGCCGCTCGAATGGGACGCGAAGCAGACGGCTCTGATCATCTGCGACCTGTGGGACAAGCATTGGTGCGATGGTGCGACCCAGCGCGTGGGAGAGATGGCGCCGCGGATCGATGCGCTCGCGAAGAACCTCCGCGCCCGGGGCGGCCTGATTGTCCACGCGCCCAGCGACACGATGGCCTTTTACAAGGATGCGCCACAGAGGAAGCGGGCGACGGATGCGCCGCTGGCGAGCGCGCCGGTGGAGTTCCATTGGAATCGGTGCGACTTGACGGTTGAGCCGCCGTTGCCGATTGACGATTCCGACGGTGGGTGCGATTGCGATCCGCCGTGCAAAACCTATATCGCCTGGAAGCGCGAACACCCGGCCGTCGAGGTCGCGGCGGAAGACGCCGTCAGCGATCAGGGGCGGGAGATCTACAACCTCTTCGTCCAGCGCGGCATCCGCAACGTTCTTTTCTGCGG
>JAQGHH010000382.1 GCA_028288945.1 Phycisphaerales bacterium | reverse complement strand
TCCACCGGCGACGGCGCGCCGCTCATCACGTCCGCGCCGCTTTGGGTTTTCGGGAAGGCGATCACGTCGCGGATGTTGCTGATTCCACGCAGTATCATGACAAGGCGGTCGAGGCCCAGGGCGATGCCGCCATGGGGCGGCGCGCCGTATTGGAGGGCGTCGAGGAGGAAGCCGAATTTCGCCTTTTGGGCGGCGTCGTCGATGCCCAGAAGCGCGAAGAGCTTTTGCTGAACGTCCATTCGGTGGATACGGATGCTGCCGCCGCCCACTTCGCTGCCGTTCACGACGATGTCGTAGGCCTTGCTCTTGATCGACTCGACGACCTCGCGGTCCCGGCTGTCGAGCTTATGGAGGTCTTTGTCCAGCGGCGCGGTGAACGGGTGGTGCGTGCTGACGTAGCGCTTTTCCTCCTCGTCGTACTCGAAGAGCGGGAAGTTGACGACCCACACCCAGGCGAACTCGGTGCTCGGCGTGAGCTTGAGGTCGCGGGCCATCTTGAGACGCAGTTCGCCGAGCACCTTGTGCACCACCTTGGGGCGGTCGGCGGCGAAGGCAATTAAGTCGCCCTCCTTCGCGCCCGATCGCTCGATGAGCTGCGGCGCGATCCCGGCGAGGAATTTGGCCACGCCCGTGTCGAGGCCCGTCGCCGTGATTTTTGTAACGGCCAGCCCCTTTGCGCCAAAGCCTTTTGACCACTCGGCCAGCGCATCGGTCTCTTTGCGCGAGAGCTTCCCGCCTCCGGGGACGACGACGGCTTTGACCATCGGTGCGTTCTTGAACACGCCGAAGTCGGTCGTATGGGCCAGGTCGGTGATGTCGATGAGCCGCATGTCGAAACGCAAGTCGGGGCGATCCGAACCGTACAGGTTCATCGCGTCGTCGTACTCGATGTGCGGGATCGGGTTCGGGATGTCCTGTTTAAGCACGTCCTTCCAGATGGCGCGGAGCAGGCCTTCCATGATGGAGATGATGTTCTCGCGGTCGATGAAGGCCATCTCCACGTCGAGCTGCGTGAATTCCGCCTGCCGGTCGGCGCGGGGGTCTTCGTCGCGGAAGCAGCGGACGATCTGCATGTACTTGTCGCACCCCGCGACCATCAAAAGCTGTTTGAAAAGCTGCGGCGACTGCGGGAGAGCGTAAAAGCTACCGGGCACGAACCGCGACGGGACCAGGAAGTCCCGCGCGCCCTCGGGCGTCGACTTGGTGAGGAAGGGGGTTTCAATTTCCCAGAAGCCCAGGTCGCCCAGGTAGTCGCGCATCATCTTTGTCACGCGGTAACGCGTGCGGAGCGTCTCCTGCATTTCATGCCGGCGGAGGTCGATGTAGCGGTATTCGAGGCGCTTCTCCTCGTTGACCGTCTCGTGCTCGCTGGGCGTGAAGGGGGGCGTTGGAGATTCGCTGAGAATGTCCAGGCCCTTGGCGCGCACTTCAATCCTGCCCGTGGCGAGCTTTGGGTTTTCGCGGCTCTTGCCTTTTTCATCGACGCCGCGGTCCGCGACCACGCCTTCGAGGCTGACGACCCATTCGCTGCGCAGCCGGCGGGCGTTTTCGTGAACGGCCGGGCCACATTCGTCGACGTCGAATACGACCTGCGTAAGCCCGTCGCGGTCGCGGAGATCGATCAGGACGAGCTTGCCGTGATCGCGGTAATTGTGCACCCAACCGGCTAGCCGGACGGTCTTGCCGACATCGGATTCACGGAGTTGGCCGCAGGTGTGGGTACGGTAACGGGTTTGGACTACTTCCATGGTTTTCAATCACAATCTCAGATTTCAAATCTCAAATTTCGGATCTCAGAACGGCTACGCATTGAACTTCCATCGCGGCTTTGCCAGCCATTCGCGTAGCACCTTTTCCGCGGGCTTTCCGGCGGGGGTGTAATTGCGGTCGTCGGGCCCGCCGCCGCCGGGCGTCCACTGCCAGATGTTGAACCCGCC
Source organism: Phycisphaerales bacterium (assembly GCA_028288945.1). Taxonomy (GTDB): domain Bacteria; phylum Planctomycetota; class Phycisphaerae; order Tepidisphaerales; family Tepidisphaeraceae; genus RYN-428. The sequence goes on along the minus strand of JAQGHH010000382.1, from coordinate 2,438 downwards.
GAGCTGCGGCTCCGCGTACCACGCCCGGAAAAATCCCTCGTACAGCTTGCGCTGCAATTCCTGGTCGATCGGGACGGATTGCTGCGTGTAATCCCACGGCTCGTGTGCCGCGTTGGCGACGCTACACCATCCGACTTCCGTAAACATGAACGGCTTGTGCATCCCGTGCACCCACGGGAGCAAGTCCTTCTGGATCGCCCGCCAGCGCATCACGATCTCCTCCACCGACACGTCCCGATTCTCCCCCAGCTTGTAGTAGCTGTTGGTCGAAACCACGTCGAGCTGATCCCAAAACTGCACCGACCGGTAATGGTCCCAGTTCGCCGAGTAGGTGAGCATTCCATGAAAAATCCGCCGGACTTCGTGGATCGTCCGCACCCACTCGTCGCGGTACTTTTCCGTGCTCAGCAATTCCGACCCGACCACAAACACGTCGGCCCCACCTTTCTCGGCGGCCCCCGCGTAGTGGCGGATCATGTCGCGATAGCTGGCGAACCAGTCATCCCACGATTCGGGCTTGATCGTCCCGCGCCATTCGTTGCCGCGAGGCTTTTCGACCAGCACGATCGGCATCAGGATCACGCGCAGGCCCTTGCCCTTGGCGTACTTGATGAGGTTTTCGAGCTTTTCGGGCGACGGCGATATACGCATGTCCAGGAAGATCATGCTGCTCGTGCCGTTTTCCTGGCGGGAATCGACGGCGAGCTCGATCGTATCCGCCCCGAGCGCCGCGATGTCGTCAACGGCCTTGTAATATACGTCCGGCGAATCGATCCGGTACACCTGCAGCACGACGCCGCGCATCGGCAGCGCGTCCAGCTGGCCCGCCGGCACCACCACCGGCCGCGGCGGATCGACCTCCGCCACCACCTGCGGTTTCTCCACCGGCGCAGCCACCGGCCACATGACGCATCCCACAGCCGCGAGATACGTCGCCACCGCCAGCGGAATCAAAACAAGGGTGACTACCCGGCCCTTCATGTTGCAAACTCCTTCAGCGCGGCAACATAATACGGATGCTGATGGGAATGGCAAAGTGGGCGGGATTCGACAGATTTGGGATTGCCGACCTGCGATTTGCGATTGGAATGCGGAATCATTCTCGAGCCGGCTCGGCAGCCCTCCGTCGTTCAATCACAAATCGCAAATCGGCAATGGCAGATGTAAACTACATTGGCCGCGTGACGCAGAACTCGGCCATGGTATCCAGCGCCCGGCGGGCTTCCCCGTCCGGGAGATCGGAAATGGCATTCCTGGCGCGGTCCACGAGCTGGCGGGCGCGCTGGGCCGCGTAGGCGAGTGACTTGCTCGGCAGGATCAAATTCCGAATCTTCTCGACCTTGTCGGAATCCGCACTGCTCACCAGCGACCGCAACAGCGTTCGATGCTCCGCAGGCGCCGTGCGCAGGAAATGAATCATCGGCAGGGTCATCTTTCCCTTTTCGATGTCGCTCCCGAGAGTCTTACCGACGGTGGAGACGTCGCCGACGAGATCGAGGATGTCGTCCTGAATTTGGAAAGCCTGTCCGAGTGAAAGGCCGAACAGTTCCAGCCGGCTCACCCGATCCTCGTCCGCCCCGGCGAACCGTGCCCCCAGCGCACAGCACGTGGCCGTCAGCACGGCGGTCTTGCGGGTGATGATCTGAACGTACGTCTCTTCGCTCAAATCGAGGTTGTTGCGGTTGTCGATCTGCAGCAGCTCCCCCTCGCAAACTTCGTTGGTCGTCTTGCCGATCAGGCGGCTGGCGTATTGCGAGTCGAGGCTGGAGCAGAGGTGGTAGGAATGGCTGATGAGGTAATCGCCCAGCAGCACCGCCGCCTCGTTGCCGCGGAGGTGATTGATCGTCGCGCCCTTGCGGCGGAGCTCCGCCTCGTCGAGCACGTCGTCGTGCACCAGCGTCGCCATGTGCACCATCTCGACGACCGTCGCGACGACGGTATGCGCGTCGGTCAGTTCCCCACATGCCTTGCCCGCCAGCAGCACGAGGCATGGCCGCAGCATCTTCCCGCGGAAGCGGCTCACGTGCTTGACCAGCGTGTTCACGCAGGGCAGCTCGCTCTTAATCTCCGCGTGAAACAGCCGATCCACGGCTTCGAGGTTGGGCCGAATGCAATCCGTCAGACTGGCAAGGGCAGATGTCATGCGAACTCCAGTGAGCGGTCTGTCACCTTCTCGCTCCAGCTCACAAGGTCGCGGGATTATAGAAAAGGGTTAACGCAACGCGAATGGTAGTCAGAAGTTTCGAAAATAATGAAAGGTGCTGCTCGTCCGTCGTCCGTTTGTTCTTCGTCAATTGTTGTCGTGCAGTGTTTGTGGGCTGGGTGAGGGGAAGTATCATTCGCGTTCCGCCCGTGGAACCGACGGCTTTGGGCCGACGCCAATTTCCGCAGGCGCATGTCGCGTACTTTCCGAGTGGGGTTTTCAGATGAAAACTTTG
>JAQGHH010000414.1 GCA_028288945.1 Phycisphaerales bacterium | reverse complement strand
TCGCCAACATCAACCAGAACCTCGACCACGACACCGCCCAGATGCTCGCGCTCGATTACGGCGCGGAGCTGATCGTCGCGCAGCAGGAGACTCTCGAGGAGGAACTCGTGGGCGAGTTCGATGCCCGCGAGCGTTCCGAAGCCTCACTCGTTTCCCGGCCCGCGGTCGTCACGATCCTCGGCCACGTCGACCACGGCAAAACCAGCCTGCTCGACCGCATCCGCAAGGCGAACGTCGCCGCGGGTGAGGCGGGAGGCATCACGCAGCACACCGCGGCGTGGATGGTGCAGGTCGGCCAGGGCGACGCCGCCAAGCGCGTCACCTTCATCGACACGCCGGGCCACCAGGCCTTTACCTCCATGCGTGCCCGCGGCGCGACCATGACCGACGTTGTCGTGCTGGTCGTCTCCGCGGCCGAAGGCGTGCAGCCGCAGACGATCGAATCGATCAACCACGCGAAGGCGGCGGGCGTGCCCATCGTCGTCGCGCTCAACAAGATCGACCGCCCGGATTCCAACGAGCCGCAGGTGCTCGGCCAGCTCGCCGCGCAGGGCCTGAACCCCGTCGAGTGGGGCGGTGACACTGAAGTCATCCGCACCAGCGCCGTCACCGGCCAGGGCATCGATGACCTCATCGAAATCCTGGACTACCAGAGCCAACTCCTCAACCTCAGGACCGACCCGACCGCTCCGGCGCGTGGCACGGTCATCGAGGCGCGGATGGACGCGGGCCTCGGGCCCGTCGTTACCCTGCTCGTTCAGGACGGCACGCTACGTCCGGGCGACGTGGTGCTGGGCGGCCCGGGTTACGGCCGCGTCCGCATGCTGCTCAACGACCGCGGCGAATCCGTGCAGGAGGCGACCGCCTCCGTGCCGGTGGTGGTCAGCGGTCTTAATGATCTGCCCGCGGCGGGCGACAAGGTCTATCAGGTGGAAGACCTCGACCGTGCCCGCACGATCGCGGAGGAACGTGAGAACTTCAATCGCCAGCTAAGCCTCGCGGGCCGCACGCAGGTAACCCGCGACACGCTCAACGACGTGATCCGTGCCGGCGAAACCAAGACGATCAACATCATCATCAAGGGCGACGTGCAAGGGTCCGTCGAGACCCTGGCCAAGACCGTCACCGACGCCAACACCGAAGAGGTGAAGGTGAAGGTGATTCACGCCGCCGTGGGCGGCATCACCGAAAGCGACGTCGAGCTTGCCGCGGCGACGAAGGCCAACGGCGGCAAGGTCGTCATCATCGGGTTCCACGTGGTTCCCGAAGAATCCGCCCGTGTGCAGGCCGAGCAGTACGGCGTCGAAATCCGCCTCTACCGCGTCATCTACGAGATCTTCGACGATCTCAAGAAGGCGCTGTCGGGCATGCTCACGCCCGAGATCCGGGAGAAGCTCCACGGCCACGTGGAAATCCGCCAGGTGTTCAAGGTTAGCCGCGTGGGTAACATCGCCGGCTGCATGGTCACCGACGGGCACATTCAACGCGGCAGCAAGATGCGCCTGAGCCGCGGAGGCATCGTCATCACCCAGGACCTGGCGATCGAAACCCTCCGCCGCGGCAAGGACGACGTGAAGGAAGTGAAGTCCGGCTTCGAGTGCGGCATCAAGCTCGCCAATTACGACGACATCAAGATCGGCGACATCCTCGAAGCGTATATCCGTGAGGAGATTGAGAGAACCTTGTAGGGAAGAAAAGTTGTTAGTTGCCAGTCAAAGGATGCAAATGCAGCTTTGTGCTCTTGTGCCTCCTTCACTGGCAACTGGCAACTTTCACCCGATATGACTGTCGGCGTCCTCCAGTTCGAGTTTTCGATTGCCGACGCGATGTCCCTGAAGGACAAGCGTCGGGTGGTCAAGAGCCTGAAGGACCGGATCGCCAACGGTCACAACGTGTCGGTCGCCGAGGTGGGCGCCCTGGACGAGCACCGCCGCTCGATTTTCGGGGTGGCGATGGTCTCCAACGACGCCCGTTACGTCGAATCAGCCCTGAGCAAGCTCGTGGACTTCGTCCGCGCCGTGCCACAGGTGAGCCTGATCGACTTTCAGATTGACCTGCTATGAGGAGTTCTGAGTGCTGAGTGCTGGGTGCCGAGTCGAGGGATCGCAACGACCGCGAATTCCAACTCAGCACCCAGCACTCAGCACCCAGCACTTAAGAAATGTCCCGAAGAACCGAACGCCTGGCCAGCACGATCCAGCAGGAGCTGGCGCAGATCATCCTGCACGAACTGCAGGACCCGCGGCTGCAAGGGTTTCCCAGCATCACGCGGGTGAAGGTCAGCCCGGACCTTGCGATCGCGGACGTGTACGTGACGGTGATGGGCACGCCCGGCGCGCAGAACGCCGCCCTCAACGCCCTGCGCCACTCGGCGGGGCTCATGCGGACACGGCTGACCAAGGCGCTGACCATGCGGACCGCCCCCTTCATCAAGTTCCACCTGGACGAAAGCGCAAAGAAGGAAATCGAGATCCTCGACCTCATCCGCAAAGCCTCCGAAGAAACCGCCGAGCTGGACCGCCAGCGCGCCGAGGCCGCACAGGCCGACCCGCAATCGCATCAGTCCGGCAATCCCCCCGACTCCAGCGCCGACCCACCGCCCCCGCCTCAATGAACGCGTTGAACTTCGGCGACAACTGACCACTGACTACTGACAAACTGACAATGAAGAACGCATCCAAACGTGCAGACGATTTCAAGTCGCTTTCCCGGCGGCTGATGAAAGAGAACAAGTCCGAGCCGCGGGAGCCGCAGGAGGCCCTTAAGGCTCTTGTCCGCGGCGCGATGAGCTTCGACGTCCCCGACAGCCGGGCCGATGAAGCCGTCCGGCTGCTCGACCGCGAGTTCGTTGACCTCAACGAGCTGCGCGTCGCCACCGACCTGGAGATCCAGGAGCTCC
>JAQGHH010000239.1 GCA_028288945.1 Phycisphaerales bacterium | reverse complement strand
TGGCCGCATAGTAGCGGGCGATCTCAATGTTGCGCGGGCCCAGGTCGTGGGCGCGGATGATGGGGGCGGTGTCGGGATCGGTGACGTCGTCGTTGTAGGTGGGTTCTTCGATCGGATTATCCGCCGGGCTGAAACGGAACAGGACGACGGCGGGTACGTGCACGGCCGAAGGGAGCTGATGGTGGGCCAATGCCGTCAGCGGCATGGCGGGGACGGTGCCGTCGCGGACGTCCCGGCGGAGTTCGGGGAGTGACGCAACGCACACCGCCAGCACGACGAGCGTGAGAAAGGTGCTCGTATGCCGGTCGGGAGATGCGGTCGATCTGCTGCTCGATAACACGTGCACGGCCAGCGCGACCGAGAATGCCATGATGGGAATCAGCGGCACCGGATAGTGGACCAGGAAGAAGGGGTTGGGCGCGTAGAGGAGCAGGAAAAGCGGGGCGACGGCGAAGAAGACCAGCCGCCTGCGGTCGCGAAGACCGAATGGCGTCGCCAAGAGGAGGACGGCAAGAATACCGGCAGGGAGGGTGCCGACGAGCGTTAGGGCGACGCGGAGGATCAGGTCGCCCGGCAGGTTTTCGGGCGTGTGGAATTGGATTTCCTGCTGGCGACACTTCTCGAAATATTGTGTTTTCTGAAGCAGGGGCGAGGCGGGCCGAACATCCGCGCGAAAAGGGCGGAAGCCGTATTCACTGCCGGGCTGGTCCTGGTGGAGATAGACGGTGTATGGGATTTTCCAAGGGCTGCCGGTGGTGCCGCGGTTGAAGGCGAATTGCAGCGCAAAGAATGGGGCGAGGCTGGCGAGCAGCACGACGCCATTGAGAATTATACGGCGGAAGGGGAGTGGTTTCAGGTCCAGGGCCATTGCTACGCCGATCGGTAGGGCGAAAGCGAGAGCGTCCACGGGGCGGGTGATGGCAGCCCATCCCATGCACAGGCCTAGGGGCATGGCCCAGTGGGCGCGGCGTTTTTTTCGCCAGGCGAGCCACGCCGTGAACATGAGCAATCCCAGGAGCGTCATCGGCGCTTGCGCCATGACCATGGTGGAGAACTCGCGCAGACCCCAGGTGCCGAGCATGAGCGCGGCGGCGGTGAAGCCGGCAATGCCGTCGATGAGCAGCGTTGTGAGATGGAACGTTAATGCAACCGCGAGGCCGGAGGCGAGAATCGGCATCGTCCAATAGGGGAGTCCCGCGCGCACGAACGGGGCGTTGAGCAGGGCGGTACCCGGGAAATAGATCGGGGCGTAGACGGGCCGGGAGAGCATGTAGAAGTTGTCGAAGAAGTCGGCCAGCGGATGTTGCGGCTCCCAGAGTTTTCCCGCGGCCACCATGCGCGATTGGATCAGATAACTGTGCTCATCGTGGAGGCGCGGGAAGAGGTCGCGGTGTTGGCGGAAGGCGGTGAAGAGCAAATAGCCCGTGGCCAGAATGAAGACGCCGGCCGTCAGCCTTCGCAGGGCGCGGGGAGAGAGCTGCCGCAGTTTCTCAAAGAGCGGCGCGACGGGTCCGTTGATCGCGCGCACACGGGCTAACAATCCGACGAAGATGGCCACAGTCAACGGCACCCAACGCGGGCCGAGCAGATGGATCGCCGCCAGCGGCACGCCGATGAGGAGGGCCGGAACGATGATGCAGCGGCGAATCATGGGAATGTGCCGGTGAGCTTTTGGCCCCTCCGGTCTTCGACGGGCAGTGTCAGATCCGGCCGCTCCCAAAGCTCAAAGGCATCGTCGCGATACACTCGCCGCCAGTTGGTTTGTGATTCCATCAAGGCGGCCAGCGGGAACGACCGCTTGATGAGCACGAGGTCGGTGGGGTAGCGGTCGAGCGTTTGATGCCAGCCCGGCTTGCCGTGGTAGAAGGCGAGGATCTCCATGATGAACTCGTGCGAATACCCCACATCATTGCGGCTGTCCAAGCCGACCTTCACCGCGGGCCACGCATGCCACATCACGTACGACCCATCGTTATAATGAGTCATTACATTGCCGTGGAATTGCGTGCGTTCCAGGTAATCTACCGCGCCGACGGGATAGATGACGCCTTCTTTTACATTGTCCGGGTCGTCGAGCGACACAGGAAAATGAAGCGTCCATGGTTTGGCCTTCACGATAGTGGGGATGAAGGTCAGGGCGATGACAGCGCAAGCCGCGGCAATGAACTGGGACCTGCGCGTCCAGACGCGCATGATCACTTCGCCGAACGGAGAAACCGTCAGCCAGCCCGGCACGTAGCAGACCCACACCAGCGCGTAGAAGTAAAGGTGCCGCACGTGTTGGAAGGCCGCGAACGCGCATGCCGCGAGCATGAAAATCCCCTCGCATCTTCGCCACCCGGCGCGCATGGCCGCATAAAGGGCGAGGAGAAGCGTAAGGAAATAGATCATGACGTAGTGCCACGCGGGGAATTTCCAGATCGGTTCCCATTCAGGAATGGGCGGCAGCTTCATCGTCAAGGCGTGCCATAGGGCGACTGGATAAAGCCGGCCGTAGGGGTTGACGAACACCAAGGCAATCATCGCCAGACCCGCGCCAACCAGATGCCATTGCGGTTCGCGGAAACGGACGAGCCGTTCGAGCCAGTAGAGGGCCATCAGGCCCGCGCCGACGATAAAGCCGGGATGAATGTTGAGCCATGCCACATAGAGAACGAGCCACGGAAGCACCCACGCACGTTTCCGCCGCCGATCGCGTTCGAGCAGTGCGAGGGTGATCGCGGTGAACAGGAGGGTGAACAGCCCGGCGCGGATGGTGGTGAAACCGAGCGACATGAGAAGCGCAGCACCGGGGGCGAGGACGAAAACGGCCGGCCACGTTGCGCCGCGGCGGCGGGCAACGTGCAGCGCCAATGTGGCCGCGAGCCCGGTGAGGAAGTATTTGAGAACAAGCAGCCCGGTCGCACCGAACTTGGAACTCACGGCGTATGCCACAGCGCCATTCCCCCATTCGTAATGCACGGACGGGCCAGAATGGGACGTGTAAGCAAATATATCGTTAATCGGCATACGGCCGGCGGCGATCGCGGCACGGACGAGGGCCATTTGGTGATACAGGTCCAGGTCGAGCGTGTTCTGCGGGGCCACCTGTGCCAGGAACAGCATGGCCAGCGCGCAGCGGGCCGCGACCGTGGCCAGGCTCTCGGCGTGGCCGACGAGGGATTGCGACTGACGGGGGATGGGCTCGGCTGTGCGTGTCATGGCGGGGGTCTTGCCGGCATCGGCAATGAGCGGACCGGAAGCTAGTTATCGTACGTCGCCCTGGGAACCTAGCAAGTTAATGAATCGGCAGCTAACGCGTATATACCGCACCGCAATGACGGGGCTGAAAGTTGTCGGTCCATGGCGACCAGCAATCGAAAACCAATTCGGGTTTAATTATTTTCTATTTTGCCGACTCGGGCTGTTGATGCTGGGGTTAGACCAATTACATATTAATGCCGAAAATCTAGAAAAAGGCGATCACCATATCAAATCATAGTTCGCGATCTCCGCAGGCTATTGTGCGCGAAATTACTAATGCCGCTCCGAGAGCGGATTTTTTCCCACTTACTGCCGTGTCGTCTTGACTTGCCTTGCGTCCCAAATTAATTGACCTTCTGCCATTCAATTTTGTTGTTGCTATTATTTCATATTCTTATAAAAGTAGGTTGCAAAGAAATTCTGTAGTTGGTGAGGCAAAGAGGAGAGAGTGTGGTTGGGGGTGTTCCAGGTAACGGAGCGCTTCACAACTGAAACAGGGCTCACCTTAGCGCTTTAGATTAGGTGGCACGTCAGAGATGATGAGTGCCGACGCCGGTCCGTCGCTTATTGCCGGTATTGAAGGGCATCACTGCACGGGGCCTCGGTGGGGTTAACGACAATATCGATCGGGAGGCAGAGGCTCGGCTGACTTTTTCCGCTCGGCAGCGGACAGCGTCTTGCCGCCCGTGCCATCCCGGAGCAACGCGATGAGTTGCATCACTTACAGATGTAGCGGTTGTGGTGCGCTTAGGGTTTTCCGCGTGGGTTGATCCACGGGGCGGCGGGTTCAAATCGGCCGATCGGCCGACCCGCGTCTTTCTTTTCACAGGTCGGGCGTCGTATTGCGTGGCCGGGCACAGTCTACGGTCTTGTGCCGCACGTTCGGGGAGCCCGAATCAGGGAGATCGCTATGAAAGTTCTTCGCAACTGGGCCACGCGGTTCATCCGCGACGAGCATGGCATGGAAACCGTTGAGTGGGGCGTTCTCGCCGCCCTCATCGTGGTCGGACTTGTGACCGCGATCGGGACACTTGGCACGCACGTGCTGACCAAGTTCAACGCCCTCCAGAACGCGACTTCGTAATTTCGCGCACCTGGACCCTCGCCCGGGGCGCATGCCGCACGTACGGAGCGGGGTAAAAAAATATCCGTCCATGCAACGGGCAGCGCGGGGCTCTCCGGCGGAGCCCCGCGCTCCCCGCACAGGCGGGTACATTTGAGTGCGAGAGGCCTTCAATGAATTTGCTCAACGGCTTGAAGAAATTCGCGCGCGACGAGCGCGGGATGGAAACTGTCGAATGGGGAGTATTGGCCGCGGTAATTGTCGTCGGCCTGGCTACCGCAGTGGTGACCCTGGGAAACCATATCATGACGAAATTCAACGCCCTAAAGGATGCCACATCGTAATGGGCCGTCCGGCCGGCGGGTCTAGAAGCGCATTTCGTCCGCAGAATTGTTGCCGCGACGAGGAGTAGTTGACCGTGTTGAGCGCTTTGGAACATTCGTCCACGCCTTCGATTCAATGGGGCGCGGTCATCACCGTGTCGTTGGTGGCGGCGGTGATCGACGCGAGAGTCCGGCGCATTCCCAATTGGCTCACGGGCCCGGTATTTCTCGCCGGACTTGTATGGGCGGCATGGGGCTCCGGATTTCCGGGCGTTCTGGACGCGATGGCCGCCGCGGTGCTCCTCGCCTTGCCATACGTGATCCTCTTCACGATTGCGGGAGGCGGGGCGGCCGACGCGAAACTGATGGGCGCTCTGGGCACATGGCTGGGAGTTAGCAACGGGTGCGTAGTGCTCGCCACAGTCTGTGTCAGTGGCGCTGTGATTGGGATCGGTTATGCCATGGTGAAGGGTCAGGCCCGCGGCGTTTTGTGCAATATCGCACTCATTTGTCTGGGCCTCGCCTCCGTCATCGCAGGCCGCCGCAAATGGAGTGAGGCCGCGCAATTTCTCCCCAACCCGCGGCACATGCTTGCCATCCCATACGGGTTGGCCGCATTTTTCGGAGTGTGTGCCGCCGCGGCAATGGCTTACGCCCGAAAGGCGGGAGGCGTTTAATGCGAATGGCTGTCCCGGGAATCGCGCGCCTGAGGCGCGGCACGGCCCTGGTCGAGATGGCTATCGTGCTACTGCTTCTCATGCTGCTTACGTTGGGCGCGATCGAGTACGGATGGATGTTCCTTAAGCAGGAGCAGATCACCAATGCGGCCCGGCAGGCGTCGAGGCTCGCGTGCACGCCGGACGCGACCAACGCGCAGGTGACGACACAAATCAGCCGCCTGATGTCGAGCTACGGAATGGCTTCTTCCGGCTACACGACGACGCTCACCCCCAACGACGTATCCGCGGCGGGGCGGGGAGAGACGGTCACGGTGCAAATATCCGTGACCTACAAGAAGGTCGGTATCACGAACTTCGCACTGCTTCCGATGCCGGCGAAGCTCACCAGTGCGGTCGTGATGGAAAAGGAAGGGCCCTGAAGTCTGATTTGGGAGAATGCCATGAAATTCGCAGTCGCAGGCCTGTGCTTGCTTGGGATCATCGCCGCGGCTTGCGCCGCCGTGCTGGTCAACGGCCTGCGCCAATCGACGGTGGTTGCGGCTCCCATGAAGGAGAAGGCGGAGGACGGGTCTGACGTCGTCGTGCTGTACGTCACGCGCCCCGTGGCGGCCATGACGGTGGTGGACGGGAACATGGTGACGACCAAGCTTGTCCCGCGTAAGGAAGCGCCGCCGGGCTATATGACCAACTCGGTGGACGTGGTGGGGAAGGTGCTCTCGACGCCCCTCGTCGCAGGCCAGCCATTTACAAAAAACTGCTTCGCCACGATGGGTGGCCCGCGTCAATTAGCGGCGGTCATCCCGAAGGGCAAGCGCGCGGTCGGAATTTTGGTCACCGACTATGCGGGACTCGAAGGGTTGATTTACCCGGGCAGTATGGTGGACGTGATGGTCTCCTTCAGGGCGTCCGACGGCGGCACGCTCCAGACCCGCCGCGACGCGTTGACAACCACGTTGCTGGAGAACATTCAGGTCCTGGCCTTTGACCAGCAAACGGTGGTGTCGCCCGGCAGGGTTGTCGGGGAGGGCGACGGTTCGATCCGGGCCGGTGGCAGCCGGCGTGTGACGCTTTTGGTGGACACCAAGCAGGCGAAGGCGCTGGAAATTGGAATGGACCAGGGGACGCTGTCGTTAGCCTTGCGCAATCCGCTGGACGCGGGCGACGGGGACAAGGAATCGGTCTCGGTCCACAGTTTGATGGGCGACGAGCCGCCGATCGGGTTGGGCGTGCCCAGTGCGGAGTTGAACAAGGTCTGGGAATCGACGCTTAAGGCGGTGATGGGCCCGTTCAAGCGAATGGACCTCGAAAAGACGGCGATGGCCGAAACGCGCCCCGCCGACCCCCCGCCCACGCCTCACTGGGACACGACGGTTCTACACGGGACCCAGGTCGAAACCCGATCGTTCCCGCTGCCGGGCGCGCCCGCGGAAAAAAAAGGAACGGGAGATGAAGGGGTACAGGCCCTGGGGTCTAACCCACACTGAGATCGGAATCGAAAAGCCATGGCAATAGAATTAAAACAGGGTCTGTCGGGGGTCGGACGTATAGGCTGCGTGTTATTCGCGACGGCGTCATTCCATACCGGCCTCGGCGTCGTGCGCGCGGAAGCCCCGGCAACGCAAAATGCGGCGGACGTCACACAGTTGCCGCCCATTATGCTCTACGTCGGCCGCTCGAGCGTCGTGCAGGCGCCGTGGCCGATCAAGCGCGTATCGGTCTCCGACCCGAAGATCGCCGACATTCAGGTGCTCACACCCACGCAGGTGCTCGTCGCGGGTAGAGCAACCGGCACCACCGACATCATCATGTGGGGCACCGAAGAGCTGGCGCGCTCGGCCTCGGTCGTCGTCAGCCTGGACCGCGCCCTCGTTCGCCAGGAGCTGGCCAAGCTGTTCCCCAAGGCCGACCTCGACGTGCGGGTTTCCAACGAAGTGCTGGTGATCACCGGAAAATTCAGCCGGGCCGAAGAGGCCGCGAACCTTCATAAATACCTCGAGGCGGCGCAGCTCAAGTTCGTGGACATGACCACGGTCGCGGGCCTTCAGCAGGTGCAGATCAAGGTCACCCTGGCGGAAGCCAACCGTACCGCGATCCGCGCCTTGGGGATTAACGCGTTCCACAGCGGGGGAAACTTTTTCGGCGGATCGACGATCGGGCCCGACGGGGGCGTGGGGCTCAGCCCCGTCAACATCGGCGTACCAAGCGGCGCCGCCGCAGGCGGCGCGAAGCTGCCGTTCCAGTTCCTCTCGCCCACGAACGTCAGCCCGGCCGCGACGCTCTTCGCCGGGTTTCCCCAGGCAAACCTTGAGTTCTTCGTTCAGGCGTTGGCCGAAAACCAATACTTGCGCGTTCTCGCCGAGCCGAGTCTGGTAGCCGTCAGCGGGCAGGACGCCAGCTTTCTGGCCGGCGGCGAATTCCCGATCCCCATCGTGCAGGGCGGCACCGCCAGCAGCACGTCAGTGACGATCGAATACAAAGAGTTCGGCGTGCGCCTGAAATTCCAGCCGACCGTGCTCGGAGACAACAAGATCCGCCTGCACGTCGCGCCGGAAGTCAGCGAACTGTCCAGCGGCCTGGGTTCGGTGCAGATCGAAGGTTTCAGTATCCCGTCAATCCTCACCCGCCGGGCCGACACCGTTCTTGAACTCAACAGCGGCCAAACTTTCGCGATGGCCGGCCTCATCAGCCAGACGACGCAGTCGCGCAGCTCGCGCGTCCCGGGCCTGGGTGACTTGCCTATCCTGGGCGCGCTCTTCCGCTCCGTACGATATCAGCAGGGTGACACGGAGCTCGTGCTGCTCGTGACGGCGTCGCTGGTCGAGCCGGGCGGTCTCAGAGCGAATCCGCCAATCCCGGGAATGACTCATATTGTCCCCAACGACTGGGACCTGTACGCGGTCGGGCGCATCGAAGGTCGCACCGCCGGGAAGGTCTCTCCCGCCGACGCAGAGTGGATGCGGCAGGCGGGGCTTAACCGCCTCCGCGGTCCCGGTGCATGGGTGAGCTACGAGGCGACGCCTCCCGAAAAAACGCCCGCCGCCCCGGCCCGTTAAGCGAGCACGTAAAGCCGGGCCGGCGGTTCTTGACCGGGACATTCAAATGCAACAAGACTGTGTGGAAAACCTGTGAAGCACATACTGCTGCTGACGAATGAGCTGGCGACCGTGTCTGCGGTTTCCGCCGCACTGGAATCGAACGGCAAACTCGATTCCGGGGACGTGTGCCGCAACGTAAGCGATCTGGCGGCGCGACTCGAACAATCGGGCGCCCCGGCGGCTCTCATTGACATCGACGCGCAGCCGCAACGCACCCTGGCGGCGATCGAGCCGCTCGCCCGACGCTTTTCGGAAACGCGCTTCGTCGTCCTGTCCGGAACCTTCCAGAGCGATTTGCTGATCGAAGCCATGCAAGTCGGCGCGCGGCACTTCATGGTGAAGGAGGCCATCCCGGCCGACCTGATGGGAGTGTTACGGCGTATTTGCGCGGCTCAGGGAAATGCCCGGCAGGGCGCGGCGGTTACGGTGTTGTCGGCGGGGGGTGGATGCGGGGCAACCACGGTCGCCGTGAATCTCGCCGCCGAGCTTTCGCTGCTCGGGCTGGGCACAGCAGGGCCATCGCTGGTCATCGACATGGACCACGTATACGGCGCGGCGGCGACGTACCTGGGCGTGGACGGCGAATATGGTTTGCTCGACCTGCTGGATCGTCCGGGGCCGCTGGACGCGGAATTGATCCAGAGCACGGCCCTCAAGCACTCGGAACAGATGCACGCCCTGATCAGCACGGCGCGCGGGCGGCTGGGCGGGGCGGTGACGCTCGACCCGAAGCGCGTGGGCGCGTTGGTGCACGCGTGTAAGAACACCTATGCGTGGACGGTGGTCGACGCCTCGCGCGTTCCCTTTGCGGTGGTGGCGGAGCTCGTTGCCCAGAGCAACACGACGATTTTGCTGCTTCAGCTCACGATCAAAGACATCCGCGTTGCCCGTCAAACGCTCGCGGGGCTATCGCAACTAGGCGTGTCCGCCGGCGCGGTGCGGCTGATGGTCACCCGATATCATCGCCGGAAGATGCTTATCAGCCTCGAAGAGGCACGAAACGCCCTTGGGTTATTGCCCGGCACCTGCATGGAGTGCCTGTCGAATGACTACCAGGCGGTCACGAGCGCGGTGAACCTCGGTAAACCGCTCGCAATAGCCGCATCAAGATCGGATGTCCGCCGTGAGCTTCAGAAAGTAGCGGCGGGGCTTAATGCGTCAAACGCCGTCGCGGCCCGTTAAACGTTGTTACTGACTGGCGTGGGCACCGTTCGCGCTCAGGAGTGGAAGTATGTTCTCGAGTATGAATGGCATCAACCGGCTCAATCCCGCGCAGCCGGCGCCATCCAACAGTCCGCAGCAGATCAAGGCCAACGTCCACCGACGTCTTCTGGAGACGATGGACCTGACCGAGGCTCGGCGCATGCCCGTCGAGCAGCTTCATGCCGAGTGTTCGCGGCGGGTGGACATGCTGCTCACCGAGCAGCGCTGCCCCCTGTCCGCCCCCGAAAAACTGCAGTTGCTCCGTGAGGTTCTCGACGAAATCTTCGGCCTGGGCCCAGTGGAGGAATTCCTGCGCGACCCCCTGGTCAGCGACGTGCTCGTCAACGGCCCATCCCTCATTTACGTCGAACGCTTCGGCCGCCTGGAAGAGACCACCGCCGCCTTCCGCGACGACGCACAGCTCATCCAGGTCATCCAGAGGATCGCGGCTTCGGTGGGCCGACGCATCGACGAGAGCTCCCCGATGCTCGACGCCCGTCTCGCCGACGGGTCGCGTGTCAACGCCATCATCCCGCCGCTGGCCATCGACGGCCCGGCCATGAGCATCCGCCGTTTCGGCATCGTCCCCATCTCCATCGAAAAGCTGCTCGAGTTGGAAAGCCTCACGCCCGAGATGGCCCTCTTCCTCGAGGCGTGTGTCCGAACGAAAGTGAATATTCTCGTGTCCGGCGGAACGGGTTCGGGCAAGACAACGCTCCTCAACGTCCTCTCGCGGTGGATCCCCTCCGACGAGCGCGTGGTGACCATCGAAGATGCGGCCGAATTGCAAATGCAGCGCAGACATGTCATTCGTCTGGAAACCCGCCCGCCCAACATCGAAGGGAAGGGCGAAGTCACCCAGCGCGACCTGCTCCGCAACACGCTGCGCATGCGGCCCGATCGCATCATCATCGGTGAAGTGCGCGGGGCCGAAGCGCTGGACATGCTCCAGGCGATGAACACGGGCCACGAAGGCTCCATGACCACCGTG
This sequence comes from Phycisphaerales bacterium, assembly GCA_028288945.1. Lineage (GTDB taxonomy): Bacteria > Planctomycetota > Phycisphaerae > Tepidisphaerales > Tepidisphaeraceae > RYN-428. The sequence goes on along the minus strand of JAQGHH010000239.1, from coordinate 8,797 downwards.
CACGCCAACAACGCGCGCGACGCCCTCCGCCGCATCGAAAACATGGTGAGCATGACCGGGTTGAACTTCCCCGTGACGGCCATCCGGCAGCAAACCGCTTCCGCGGTTGATCTGCTGATCCAGACGAGCCGTCTGGCCGGCGGCCGCCGCAAGGTCGTCGGCATCGCCGAGATCACCGGCACCGAGGGCGATGCGATTTGTCTGCAGGATTTATTCGCGTACCGCCAGTTGGGCATCGATGACGAGGGCAACGCCCGCGGCCAGTTCGAGGCATGCGGGGTACGCCCGCAGTTGTTCGAGCGCCTGCGCGAGCGCGGGGCGGATCTGCCGGACGATCTGTTCCACCGGCGCGTTCTGGCCACCTGGCCGGGCAACGGCTCTGCCAGGAAAGCGGGAAGCCACAATGCCTCATGACCCGCAAAAGGCCCTCTCCCTGATTTTGGCCGCCGCGGCTTTCGGCCTGGTGCTATCGGTCTGGCTTCTTGGCGTGCTTCTTTGGGCGATGAAGCGGAGGCGGCGGGCCATCGAAGTCGAGCGCCGGCTCCAGTTCGTTCATCCCGACATGCAGGACGCCTTGGGCGGCCGCGTGCTGCGACTTTGGCACGACGGCCGCCTGGCCACCACGGTGGTGCCGGGAATGGCGGGCAACGGCGGCCTGATCGTGAAGCTGCAACGGCTGCGAATGGACGCCGGGTGGGAATCGCCCCTGGCCAGCGCGATCTTTAGTCTGGCGGCGATCGTCGTCGTGTCCTCCGTCGGCGCCTACCTGCTGACGTTGAGCGTTGTCGCCGCGATTGCGATGCCCCTGGCCTCAATGCTGGGCTGCTACATTTACGTCACACAACGGATCGCGAAGCGCCGGATGGTCTTCGAGGGGCAACTGATCGACGCCCTAGACCTGGCGGCGCGTTCGCTCCGCGTGGGCCACCCGCTCGTCGGTTCGTTCCGAATGATTTCAGAAGAGCTCCCCGCGCCCATCGGCGAACTATTCGGCGAAGTCTGCCAGCAGCAGCAGTTGGGCGTCGCGATGGAGCAGGCCCTCCGCGAAATCGCCCGCCGCACCGAAAGCGACGACCTGAAGCTTTTCGCCACGTGCGTCGTCATCCAGATCAAGAGCGGCGGCAACCTCGCCGACATGATGGAGCGTCTGGCGAACGTGATCCGCGAGCGCAACCGCCTCGCCCGCCGCGTCCGCGTCCTCACCGCGCAGACGCAGTTCAGCAAGCGGATTCTCCTGGCTTTGCCTTTCTTCATTTTCGTGCTCTTGTCCACACTGAACCCCGGCTACATGCGGCCATTGCTTACGACTCCCCTCGGGCATTTGCTTTTGACCTGTTCCGCGGTCGGCCTGTTCCTCGGATGGATGACGATGAACTGGCTTTCGAAACTGACGCCGTGACCGTGGCCGCCGACTGCGGCCATTAAGCTATGGACTCACAAATCCTCATTCCGGTCCTCGTGGGAGCCTCCGTGATAGCGGTGGGGGGCGCTGCCCTCCTGGGCCGCCAATCGCGCAAGGCGCCGCTCCACGCGCGACTCCGCGGCGTGGCCAGCGGCGGGCCGATCGCCGCCGTCGCGCAGGTCGAGTTGCCGCGCTTCAGCGACATGGTGAAAAGCGTCGGCTCCGCGCTCTCCTCGGGGCGCAGCTCCAAGATTCTCCGCGCGCACCTGACGCAGGCCGGATATCACAGCTCCAACGCCGCCGCCGTCTACCTCGGCGCCAAGGCGATGCTACTTGCCGTCGTACTGCTCGCGTGTGGCGCGGTGACGCTCGCGACCCCGCTGGAAAACCAGAACAAGCTGCTCATAACGATGACCGGTTCGCTGCTGGCATTCTTCGTCCCAAACATGATCGTTTCGTCGCGGCGCTCGCGCCGCCGGGGGGAGATCCGCCGCCACCTCCCCGACGCCATAGACCTGCTTGAAATCTGCGCCTCCGCGGGCATGGGGCTGGACATGGCCTGGAACTCGGTGACCGAAGAGGTGCGCCCGGTCAGCCAGACCCTCGCTGATGAAATGGCGCTGACCAATCTCGAAATCCACCTGGGCGCTGCCCGCGCCCAGGCGATGCGGCACATGGCCCAGCGCACCGGGGCCGACGAGCTCTCGTCGCTCGTGGCCGTTCTCGTGCAGTCCGACCGGTTCGGCACCAGCATCACCGACGCCCTACGGAACTTCGCGACCTCGATGCGCGAAGCGCGCAGCCAGCGGGCGCAGGAGTCGGCAGAGAAGATGGCCGTGAAGCTCATCTTCCCCATGATCGCTTTTATCTTCCCGGCCGCCGTCCTCGTTATGGCCGGGCCGGCTTTTATCCTCGTCCAGGGCGCGCTGTCGCGCTAGGGCGGGCCGGCGCCGGGCCGGGCAACCACCGGGATTGACGCCGGGAGCAAGGGCGAAACTTATGAAGACCAAATCCCCGTATTCGATCGCGCGAATCGCGAGCATGAACACCGCGGCTGTCGTGGCCGTCCTGGCCCTGGCGGGATGCACGCACAGGCCGGCCCCCGTCGTCCAAACGCCGCCGCCCCCGCCTCAAAAGCCGCAGCCGCAGGAGCGCACCGACATGGCCATTGTGGACGCCATTGCCGACTCGGGAATCCGCAGCGCCATCGTCACCCAGCACACCCTATTTCCCTACCACTTCGCACCCGACAGCGAAGCGCTCAACGAATTGGGGCAGGGCGAGTTGGCGGTGCTGATCTCTCACTTGCGCACGGTGGGCGGGGGCCAGCTTAACGTCCGCGCGGGCGATGCACCCGAGCCGCTGTACACGGCCCGCGTGCGCTACGTCCGTGACATGATCCGCAGAGGCGGCGTGGACCCCGCAGCCGTCAAAATCGCCGACGCCGCCCCGGGCGGCGAGGGCGCTCCCACCGGCCAGGTCCTCCGCGCCCTGGCCGCCGATGCGGCGGGAAAGAAATTCCAAACCTCCGGCGAAGCCGCCGCCAGTTCGCGCAACGGTTCGGGAGGGGGCGGAAGCTCGTCGGGAGGCAGCTCCAGCGGCACCGGCAACGGCACTGGAGGGATGCCATGAATCCCCGCATTGTTCAAACCAAAATCGCTTTTCGGATCTTTGCTGTCGCCACGCTGCTGGGCGTTCTAATCGGCTGCTCGTCCCACCCATCAGCCGCTCAAATGACGCCCCCGCCCCCGACCGAAGCCGACAAGGCCTTCGAAGCCGGCGCTAAACGCCCGCCTACCGCCAAGACCATGTTCGCACTGGAGCAGATCCTCGCCACTCAGGGCAAGGACGCCGAGGCGCAGATGGTTTGCGAGCAGATCATCCGCGACCACCCCGAATTCATCCCGGCGTACTGCGATCTCGCCGAAGCGCACATGCGCCAGCGGCACATCCAGGAAGCGATGCGCGTCCTCAACGTGGGCCTTCAGCGAGCGCCCAATGAGGTGATCCTCGTCAACGACGTGGGCATGTGCCATCTGTTGATCGGCGATTATGCCGGCGCGGTGAGGGCCTTCACCCGCGCCTCAGGCATGGCCCCCGATGAGCCCCGGTACCGCAGCAACCTCGCGATGACCCTCGGCCTGCTCGGGCGGTACGATGAATCGCTGTCGCTCTACATGCACGTGATGCTCCCCGCCGACGCGCATTACAATCTTGCGGTCCTGTGTGACGCCCGGCACGACACGGCGCGGGCGAAAGTGGAGTACCAGAAGGCCGCCGCCCTTGGGGGGCTCGACGCCCAGCGCCAATCCAACGCCGCCCCTTCACTGGGAACCAGGGATTCGACGGAAGCAGGGGCGCCCGCCGCTACCCGTGATCCAAAGCTCGAATGATTCGTGGCCGCGATTGCCGCACGGACGCACGCAAGCGATGAACCTAAACCCTTCCCGCAACTTCGCCGCATTACGCCGGCGGCCGGCCGGCATCGCCATCGTCTACGTGGTGATCATCATGCTGGCCCTGCTCGGGATCATCGGGCTCGCCTCTGACACGGCGTACATTTTCCTGGTGGGGCACCAGCTCCAGAACGCGGCCGACGCCGCCGCCCTTGCCGGCGCCAATCAACTCGGATTTGGCGCCAGCCAGGCAATTGACGACGCGATCGACATCGCCTCGAAAAACAGGGCGGCCGGCGCTAACGTGCAGCTCGACGACACGGACGTGGAGGTTGGCAACTACGATCGCCCCTCGGCGACCTTCACGCCCAACGGCTCGCCCGCCAACGCGGTCCGCGTCACCGCCCGCCGCACACAGGGCTCTCGGGGCGGCCCGGTGAATCTCATCTTCGGCCCCATTTTCAATATCAGAACCTCCAACGTATCGCGGCAAGCCATTGCCATGGGCAAGGCCTCCGGGGTCTCACTCCTGGTGTTGAATCGCAACGCCGAACCCGCGCTCACTCTTACAGGTGCCTCGCGCCAAAGAGACAAAATCAACATCTCCAATGGCGGGATTGTCGTCGATTCAGGGGACGACGACGCCGTCGACTGGTCCGGCCGGCCCGTTGTCACGGCTGATTCGTTCTCGATCGTTGGCGATGACAGGAACTTCGCCAATTCAAACGTTTACACCGTCGGCACGCTGACGCTGAATGCGCCGTATGTCGCCGACCCGCTGCTCGCACTGGCCCCGCCGCCAAAGCCCGCGCTTGCCAAGGCGGGCTCGCCCCTCAATCCGGGCTACTACCCCAACGGCCTGCCCGCTGGAATTCTCCGCCCCGGCATCTATTGGGTCGACAAAGGAATCAACCTATCCGGCAATCAGACGCTCGATGCAACCGCCGGCTGCCTCATCTATCTCCACGGCGGGGGAATCACGATGAAGCGAAATTCAGATTTCAAATACGCACCGATGTCATCCGGCCCCTACGCCGGTATCTCCATCTTCCAGGAACGAGGTAACTTCAGCGCCGACATTTTGAAGGGGCGCTCCGATGGAGGCGGCACCGGAATTCTCTATTTCCCCTCCGCACACGTGGTTCTCCAGGGCGGTGCCGGCAATATTGCTTCGCAGTTCATCTGCGATACGCTCGACATCCAGGCCGGCGGCCAGCTCAACATTGCCGGCGGCGGGGGCGTCGGCGGCCAGCAACAGCAGTCGTTTCTGGTGAAGTAACCGGAATCCCGCCGCATTCCCTTCCCAACGCGCCGCCGCAGCGGGACTTTTTTTGGCGCCCATTTCCGTCCTTCCCGTCCCCCATTCTTTCGAACGGGTCGCTACGCTCGCGCCGTCTCAATCGGCCTTGAGAAGCTCTGACCGTTCAGTGTACTGCCGTCTGGGCATTCAGCGGGCCCCGCAGTAAAGCGCCACTCGACCGGACTCCGCACCATCAAAGGGGGACTGATATGAATATCCTCGGAATCAGCGGGCTTGAGTCCGCCATGCCTTTTAAGAAAGCCCACTGGCCCGGCCTTGAGGAGCGCGAATACCGGATCTCCCAAGGCCACGATTCAGCCGCCGCCCTTGTCATCGATGGCCGGATCATCGCCGCGGCCGCCGAGGAGCGCTTCGATCGCCGCAAGCATAGCGCCGCATTCCCGACCAGCGCCATCCGCTACTGTCTCGCCGAGGCCGGGAGATCCCTTGCTGACGTGGACGAGCTCGCCCACGCGTTCGATTACGCCCCATACCGCATCCTCTATGCCGCGCACCCTCAGTCGGCGGAGCTCTTCCGCCAGGTCTATTCGCGCGAGGCGCTGCTCGCGCAGGTTGCCCGCAATCTCCCCGGCTTTCCGCCTGACCGCGTGCGCCACGTCAAGCACCATCTCGCCCATGCCGCCAGCGCCTATTTCACTTCCGGGTGGAACGAATGCCTCGTCCTCGTCATCGACGGCATGGGCGAAGCCATGAGCGCCACTGTCTACCACGCCCTGGACGGCCGGCTCACGCAGCTCCGCGAAATCGCCGCCGCCGACTCCATCGGCATCCTCTACTCCCTCGTCACGCTTCATTTGGGCTTCGACTTCAATTCCGACGAATACAAGATCATGGGCCTCGCGCCGTACGGAGACCCTGCGCGCTACAGCGCCTTCTTCGAGCAAGCCGTTGAGTTCCGCGACGACGGCGTCATTCACATTCCCCTCCTCCGCCTCGACCGCACGAGGGACGAGCGTGAAAACCACCTCGCCGCGCGCGAATCCCTCGAGCGAAACCTCATTCCCACCCGCGCCCCCGAAGGCGAGCTCACGGCGCGCCACAGCGATGTCGCCGCCGCCCTCCAAATGACGCTCGACCGCGCGCTCGAGCACCTGTGCACCCACTTCGCCAAAACCACCGGCCTCCGGCGTCTGGCCATGGCCGGCGGCGTCGCCCTCAACTGCACCGCCAACGGGAACCTCCTGCGCAGCGGCCTTTTCGACGAGATCCACATCCAACCCGCGGCCGGCGACGACGGCGCGGCGCTCGGGGCGGCGATCCAGCGCGCCGCCGCCAATGGCGAAGCCCGCAACGAGCGCACCCCCGTCCCGTTCCTGGGCCCGTGCCACACCCAGGAGCAAATCAACGCCGCCCTCCATGCCACGGGCGATAGGATCGAAGTCATTCGCCTGAACAACCTCTCCGAAACCTGCGCCCGTGCCGCCCGCCTCATCGCCGACGGCCGGGTTATCGCCTGGTACCGCGGCCGCATGGAATACGGTCCCCGCGCGCTGGGCCATCGGAGCATCCTCGCCGACCCAGCCCGCCCCGACATGCGCCAGCGCATCAACGCCATGGTCAAAATGCGCGAAGCCTTCCGCCCCTTCGCCCCCGCGACAACGCTCGAACAGGCCCACGAATGGTTCGAAATCCCCGCCGGGGCTGAGCACCCCTTCATGATCACCACCGTCAACGTCCGCCCGGAGCACCGCGCGGCGCTCCCCGCGATCACCCACGTCAACGGCTCGGCGCGTCTCCAAACCGTGTCCAAAAAGGACAACGCCGACTTCCACGCGCTGCTCACGGCCCTGGGCCAAACCACCGGCCTCGAAATGGCCCTCAACACCAGCTTCAACGTCAAAGGCCAGCCCATCGTCAACACCCCGCGTGAAGCGGTCGACACGTTCCTGGGAACCGGCATCGAGTTCCTCTTCCTTGAAAACACCCTCGTGCAGCGCCGGCCAGGGAAATCCGCCGGGACGTAATCTCCCGCAGGCTGCAACCACAATCTCCCGCCCGGCCCGGCCCCGCCTTGCGAGCCCGGCGCGCCCTGGCTCGTCGCGCAAACATCGGCCCCCGCGCACCACGCCTAACCGAAGGCACATTGAGGCACATGATGGTGCGCGGCGATCACAGGTTTCCGCCTCCGGAGAACACAGACGTCCCAAAATGTCCCGAGAAGTCCCGTTTTCTCATTTCCGCATTCTTCATCAAAGTATTGCTTTTCCCGCCCCTAACCGCCCGCCGCGCGACACGGCGCGACGCTTTTTCGGGCTTGACGACCGCCTCCCCGCCGCAACCCCCGGCCCGGCGTCCCCTTGCCCCCGGTTCGCAGCACGTATTTGCAAGCGACAGTCGCGCGGCCCGCCGAACCCGCCGGGGGTTCGCAAGCTAAAAGACTTTCTCCGAATCTGTCCGCGAGCCCGCAGCCGGGCGATCCCACGCCATGGACGTATCCTAACACCCACCGTACCGAAGACAACGGAAAAATAATTATTTCTTGCCGCGATTGCGTCGCTCACTGCGATGAAAGACGCTGGGGCGGAGAAGGGCGGGGCGGAAAAGTGGGACGGACGGAAAAGCGATACGGGTGCGGTTATGCTTGAGCCGCCGAAATCGCACCCGTCCTGCTCCGTCTCGATCCTCGGTTGTGTCGGGGTCGGACAGACACCCCGGAACCATTACGTTCTCTTTGCTTGACCGCCGTTCGGTCCCCTTTAGACTCACGTCCAATATGATTAGCGCCACCGCGGCCCGGCGGTCGGGCATTGGCCGATTCGCCTCGCGTTTGCCGATAAGGACCGATAATGACTCAGACGTACCTCGTCACCGGAGCGGCGGGCTTTATCGGCAGCCGGCTTTCCGCGTCCCTCCTTTCCCGCGGCGACCGCGTCGTCGGGATGGACAACCTGAACGATTATTATCCCCTCGTCCATAAACGCCGCCACCTGGCCGATCTGCTCCCGAGCCCCAATTTCACCTTCGTCGAAGCCGACCTGCGCGACGCCGAAGCGATGCGCGATCTGGTCGCCGGGCACCGCCCCGACGCCATCGCCCATCTCGCAGCGATGGCCGCGGTGCGGTACAGCGTCGAGCATCCGCTCATCTACGGTACCGTCAACGTTCAGGGCACGATGAACCTGCTTGATGCGGCCCGGGTCGCGAACAAGCCGCGAATGGTGCTGGCCTCCACCGGCTCTCTGTACGGCTCCGACACGCCGGTCCCCTTCGTGGAAACCGCCGCCGCCGACCGTCCGCTCGCGCCCTATCCTGCGAGCAAGCGCGCGATGGAATTGATGGCGCACTCGTTTCATCACTTGTGGAAACTGCCGATCACCGTAGTCCGCTTCTTCAACGTCTACGGCCCCCAGGGCCGGCCCGACATGATGCCCTGGCAGTGGTCGCGGATGATCCAAAAGGGCGAAACGCTCTCCCTCTACAACGCCGGCCGCCTCAAGCGCGACTGGACGTACGTGGACGACATCGTCGCCGGCTTCATGGCCGCCCTCGACAAGCCGATGGGCTGGGAAGTCATCAACCTCGGGTGCAGCAATCCGGTGGAAAACATTGACTTCGTCCGCACGCTGGAAAAACTCCTGGGCCGCGAGGCAAAGATCGTCGACGCCCCGACGCCGCCCAGCGAGCCGCTGATCACCTTCGCCGACATCTCCAAAGCCCGGGCGCTCCTCGGTTACAACC
>JAQGHH010000215.1 GCA_028288945.1 Phycisphaerales bacterium | reverse complement strand
CCGCCTCCACCCGATCATCAAACGCCGCCACCACACACCCTTCACCAGCCATCGCTTTATCGATGTTCATAAGCTCTCCCTTCCAGCGCCATTCTAACGCCACGCCGCCATTTGTCGCACGCGGAAGGGGATTGAACGCCGAGACGCCCGGACGCTGAGGGCGGGAACGCAGAGAAAGTGGCGGAAGTCTGGTGCATGTAGCGCCGCGGTACTAAGCGACGCGCTCAATCGCACTGAGCAGCGGTTCAACTCGGCTCCCGCCGTTGTAGCGTACATCATTGACGAAAAACGTCGGCGTCCCGTTCACTCCGCTGCGCATGCCGCTGCGGAAATCCTCCTGCACCCGGTCGGCGAACGCGTGCGACTCCATGTCCTGCGTGAACCGCCCGACGTCCAGCCCCGCTTCCTGCGCGTAGCGCAGCAGGTCGGCGTCCTCGAGATTCTGCTGGTTCTCGAACAGCTTGTCGTGCATCTCCCAAAACCGCCCCTGCGCCCCCGCCGCCTCCGCGGCTTCCGCGGCGTGCATCGCGTGCGGGTGCGCCTTTGATAGCGGAAAATTGCGATAAATGAACCGCAACCGGTCCCCCGTCTTCTGCCGCACCGACCGGACCACGCCGTGTGCCCGCCCGCAGTGCGGGCATTCATAGTCGCCGTACTCCACCAGGGTGACGGGCGCGTCCGCCGGGCCCAGCGCATGATCGCGCGTACCGACGGGCAGCGTAAGCCGGGGGCTGTGCGTGCTCATCGTGCCATCTCCTTTTCGCGTGAGAGGTCGTCGAGGGCGGCCAGGATTCCGTCCGCGCCCGGATTGACGCCGATCGGCGACACGTAGCTCCATCGAATGACCCCGCCTCCATCGATGACAAACAGCGCCCGCTCGGTAACACCATCGCCGTCGCGGTAGACGCCATACGCGCGGGCGACCGCCCCCTTCGGCTCGAAATCCGCCAGCAGCGGGAAATGCAGCTTCCGCTGACCGGAAAAGGCAAGATGGCACCAGACACCGTCCACCGAAATACCCAGCAGCTCGGCGTTCTGCCTGGAAAACTCGGGCAGGATTTCGTTATAGAGCCCCATCTGGTCGCTACAGACCGGGCTCCAGTCCGCGGGATAAAACGCAAGAATGACCGGCCGCCCCCGCAACTCGCGCAGGGAGATCCGCTGGTCCGGCGTAGCGGGCAATGAAAAATCCGGCGCAACATCCCCCGCGCCCAGTAGCGAGGTCGCTTTAGCGGGCGGGGCTGAAACAATTTCCACCTTACCCATAACGATAACTCCTTCTCGAAGGGGAATTCTAGGCACGACCGCCCGTGCATTACGTATTTGTTTCCCCCGAAGGCGCAGACTGGTCCGGCGCCGGATTGGGCCGGAACGGCGTCAGGCCCAGGAGCTTCACGGGCCACACTTCGTCCCATGTCCACCCCTCGTTGAGCACGAGTGCCAGCAACAGCTTCCTCCGGCCGGCGAGCGCCGCCACCGCCGCCTCGAACAGCTCGTCCTCCACCACCGGCACGCCCGATTCACGCAGCGCCTGCAAAGAAGGTGAAGGGGGCACCTCGGCCGCCGGCGCGATCAGTGCCGGCTTGAGCGTTTGAAGAAATTCCGTGATCGACTCCCGCGCCGCGCCCAGGCTCGGCAGATCAAGGCTGCACCCCTTCTGCAACCCGCATTCGAGCACGGTCAGCGCCTCATCGAGCGCCGCCACGCGGGCCGCGACCGAGGAACTGCGCTTGGTGCTGTGGAAATAGTGGAGGACCGGGTAGGTCAGATGGCTCTCGCCCAGCAGCGCGAGCATCGCGGTGAGCGAAACCAGATGCGGCCCGAGGGCGGTCGTGTCCATTCCGTTCCACGCGCGGAGGATGATGTCATCCGGCGATCTTCCCAGGCTCCAGATGCAAAGAGCGAGCTGCCGTTTTTGTGTCGCCGCGGAAACGACGGACACGGTATAAGCGATCGTCAGCCCGAACAGCAAAAAACCGCTCCCCGCCGCGATGCTGGTGACGATCTGCCAGAATCCCCCCTCCGGCCGGTAGTCCCCGAGTCCGAGCGTAAAAATCGTATACCCCGCAAAATAAGCCCGGGCGACGGCGTTAGCCGGCTCCCGCGTCTCCGTGGAAATCAGCGCCCGCTCCCCCGCGCAATAGATGAGTGTCCAGGCGACCCAAATAAGCATCGTCCAGACCAGCACGGTGCTGATCACCGCGAACAACCCCATCGCCGCGATGACGGTGCGCCTCCCGCGGCGTCGGTGGTGAATGGAAAGAAAGACCTTCGCCAACCCCTGACAAATCCGCGTAATCAGCGGCGCTCCCCCCTCCAAAAACGTCGTCCACAGCAATTCGACAAGGGCATAGCCGAGGATCAGAAACCCGAGAATCCCAAGGATCGGCCGCATGGCGCGCAATTGTAGGCGGTTCCGCACGACGGGCACCCGGCGGGCAGCGGAAGAATTCCGGTCGAACTCCCTTTGTTCGTTCGCGACCGCTTCGGGCCGCGCCATTGTAGAATGTCGGGCATGAGGCGACTCCTCCGGTGGGCGTTCGACGGGTTCGCGGCAGTGTCGCTGGTGTTCTTTGTAGCGACGTGCCTGCTGTGGGTGCGGAGCTACACGGAGTCCGACAGTTGGAGCTGGGAGGGGTCCGGCAAATCAACCCTGTGGAACGTCCAGGTCATCACCGGCTCTGGCTTTATCCATGCCAGTTTCACACACCGGACAATTCCGCGCCGCGCCGTTTGGGTATATTTGCGGCCGCTACAGCGGGGATTCTTTCATCTCATCTACCCTTATCCAATGCCACAAGAACGCGGAGGGCCACGATTTTCGGTTCACCGCGCACCAACCGGGCAACTGTTTCTGAACCTAAGTTCGTGGCATCTTGCGCTGATATTTGCAATTATCCCGCTGGCTTGGAGTCGCCGGCGGGTACGCTTCCGTCGCAAACAACGTCTGTTCCGCAGCGGCTTCTGTCCTGAATGCGGCTACGATCTCCGAGCCAGTCCAGACCGCTGCCCCGAATGCGGCATGGCGAGTGTCCGGCGCCCTCAGAAGGTGTCACAACGGTATGTACAAAGGCCGGCGAAACGCTTGCCTGGAATGCTTCGCCTGATCATCAATGATGAAAACCGCCATTCGCATTCTCGCATTGCTGCTGACCGCATTTCCCGCGGCTCAAGCCGAGGCAGATGAAGACGCCGCCAAGGCGCGGCAATACCCCCGATTGCTGGCTCGCCTCGAAGGCTCGGGCGGCGGATCTGTGTCGTTCAGCCCGGACGGCGGCATGATCCTGACCGCCGGGTACAACGAGGCCCGCGTTTGGGGCGCCCGCACCTTCGCGCCGCTCACCAAGCCTTTGGACCACGGCGCTCCCATCATAAAGGCGTGCCTCGCCGCCGACGGCAAGACCGCGTTCACCATCGGCGGAAAGGAAGCGCGTGTCTGGGACGTGCGCACCTCGAAGCTGCGGACCGACCCGATCCAGTTGATTGGGCCCGTTCGGCACGCCGACGTTAGCCGCGACGATTCCCGCGTGGCGACCTGCGAAAGGGTGGACGAACATCCGCGGGGGCGGCCACCCGCCACCGCCTGGATCATCTCGGTCTGGGACGCCAACACGGGCAAACGCCTATTGTCCCTGAGCCGCGAGGATCTCGTCACACTAATCGCCTTCAGCCCCGATGGCACCCGGCTCCTGGTTGTGGAGTTAGAGCTTACGTCCACCTTCCACCTGTTTGATATTCGCTCGGGCCATGAACTGTTCAAGCCGATCGAGACGGGCTACGCCTTCATGCCAACCGGCTCCGAACTCGTTCCGGCGTCTTTCAGCCCCGATGGCAGCAAGCTGGTCATTGCGGACGTGGAAGGTTTCCAAATTCGAGAAGCCCAGACCGGAAAGCTGTTGGTCGAAGGCGGCGGGGTCGACGGGTGGAAAGAAAAGGTCCACGCCGTCGGGTTCAACTCCGACGGGCGAAAAGTCGTGACGGTCACCAATGATGGCAACGCGCACCTGTGGGCGGCCGAGGCCGGGTTCGCAGTGGGCCACTCCGTGGATCCCATATACGGCTGGTCCCTGAGCCCGACGGATTCGGTAGTCGTGGCATATCCCCCCGGATGGCTGGGTCAGAGTTCGGGACTTTTCGATTTTACCACCGGGAAAAAATTGCAAGACTTCGGCAAAGACGCCGTCCGCGGAGTCGCCTTCAGCCCCGACGGCACACTGGTGGCATTCGGAGGCCCGACTTACACCGCCGTCTGGAAGATCAAGTCGGGCAAAGTCATGTGATTCTCCGAGGAATTCGGTCCGCCGCTCCCGCGGCTGCCGGTATAATCACAAAGATGCCGCGCCTATTCGCCTTCATCGCCGCTTTCTTGCTATTCATGTCCGCCCCGCTGCCGGCCGCGGAGGGTCCGGCCACCGCGCCCGCAACGCGGCCGGCATTGAAGGCGGTCGATTTCGACTTGGACCTCTACCTGGCCCGATTGGAGATTCACACCACAATCACCCCGGCCGGCAAGGTGCGGAGCGTGAGGACGGAGAATAAGAGCTACGGCCCAAACGACAACCCCGGACCGCCGCGGACGGAGGTTCGCGAGGGGAACCTGAGTCCGATGGAAATCGCCGAACTATCGCGCCTGTTCCAGGATTGGGAGAAGCTGAAGGATTCGTATCGGGGCCCGGCGGATGGCCCCGTAATCAAGATCTCCTACGGCGACAAGCAAATCATCAGCGGAAGCGCCGATGCACCGAAAAATGTCCTCCTGGTGCAGGAGCGAATTCTAGAGATTTCCCGAGCGTTCCCGGTGCCGGGAGAAAAAAGGCCCGGCCCTCCTTGAGGATACTGGGCCTCGACGAGGCGGACATCACTGATGCGGACCTGAACATGTTCGCCAAATTGCCGCGCTGGAGTGGCTTGGCCTAGATGGGACCGCCGTGACCGACGCAGGCGTCGCGCAACTCGGCGGAATAAAAACCCTCTGGCGCTTGGAATTAACGGACACATTCGTCACGGAGGCGATGGTCGAGCGGCTAAGAATTGGGAGCCATGACCTTGCCGTCAACGCTTATT
>JAQGHH010000191.1 GCA_028288945.1 Phycisphaerales bacterium | reverse complement strand
CGTCGATCCAATGATTGACGATGGTTGTATCAACGCCCGGCTCGACGCCAAAGCCCGCGGACGGCCGCAGCGCGCCTCCCGGCGCTTTGACCGGTGCTTGCGGGGCTGTGGTGCTGTCGGGCTTAAGACCCTTGAGCAGTAGCTTGAACGCGCCGGTCGATTTGAAGTGGTATTTCTTGGCTTTCGCCTTGGCCGCGCCGACGCCCGAGTTGATGCCGTTGAACAAGTCGATGTAGTACGTGCCGGGGTCGAGGCGCTGCGAAAACTTGAGCGTCTTCGCACGGCCGTTGGTGGCGCTGGTGATGACGCTGCCGTCCTTGAAGAGAAGATTCAGCTGGTCTTTTTGCTTGAGGTTCGACAGTTGCACGGAAAGGTTGATGGGGGCGGTAACGTCGATCTTGTAGACTACGTCGCTGTCGCCCGTGCCGACCTTTCCGGACAGGGTTTTCTTGGAGTGGAACTGGAACGCGCCCAACGCGGCCGCTTCGCTCAGAACGCCCCGGCCGGCGCCGGGAGCGAGGGATTGCTCAATGCTGCTGCCGCTGAGGAGCGCGCGCTTTTCCAACACTTCGACCTCGCAGGCCGGGCGTGATACGGAATGAGCTTGCGATTGGGCGCCGCACCGGCGCGCCTGAGCGGACCGGCGATTCCAGTTCTTGAACACGATGCTCTCCTTCCCTCAAAGGTCGGTGATGGATCAGCGCGGAGGAACCCCAAGCACTCACGTGGATTCAGACGTCAACTTTGTTGTGCGAGCGCCCTTTCCAGTACGAAATGCTGCCCCTTCGCGTCGCCGCTTGCGGCGACATCCGTTTTCCATCTTCAGCACTTCAATACAATTTTGCTGGCGAATTGGAAAACTTGGTGGGGAGTCTAGCAAGACTCCGTATTGTGTAAAGCCGCCGAATGTGTCGAAAAAAATGCGAATCCAACGGACCCGGAAAGTTTATTCGGTCTGCCAAATTCGAATGTAATCCAACTGCATTACCGCAGGGAACTTGGTGTCGGCGTTGGGGGCCGCGCCCCAGACGGTCCCGTCACCGACGGCGAGGCTCAGGACGGGATACATCGCTTCTTCGCAGACGCGGCTCAGGTCCGCGCATGTGGCGACGCGCTTGCCGTCGAGGTACCAGTGGAGGTGCGTCGGCTGCCAATCGACGCCATACGTGTGGAAATCCAGCGAGAGGTCCACGCCCGTGACGTCGTGCTGCTCCCGCCCCTTGCGGTGTGTGGTGTAATAGGCCTTCGTGGGCGTTTCCCCCAGCACTTCCAGAACGTCAATTTCGCCGGCCGAATCGTGGTAGCTCGCGGGCATGAGCCAGACCGCCGGCCACAGGCCGCTGCCGGCGGGAATTTTAGCGCGGACTTCGACGTAGCCGTGGAGGAAGCTGAATTTGGGGGAGTGGGGGGCGTCACGTTCGCCGCCGGTCATGGCGAGGCCGGAGACGTATTTGGTGCCGTGGCCATACTGGGCATCTTCGCGGCAGGTGATGGAGAGCATCGAATGGGCGACCGCGAAGGCCGAGGCGTCGAACGCCTGAAGCTCGCCGTGACCGACGATGGTGTGATCGTGATCCCAGTACTGGCAGGGGTGCCAGATGCGGTCGAGGGAGTCGCCGTCGAATTCGTCTTGCCAGAGGAGCTTCCAGGTCCCGGCAATTGTTGGCGGGGCGGGCTTCGCTGGCCTGGACGCCGCGGGCGGCGCGGCTTGAAGATCGGCCGCCGCGAGCGTTCCGCCGAGGACGGCCTTCAGTCGAGCACCGGCGGATCGCCAGGGTGAAGTCATGGGGTTCCTTTGCCTTAGCGTCGAACTGCTAGCGAGCTTTAGTGTTCACCCGTTGCGGCGTTAACGGTGGCGATGATTTGGCGGCCATCGCCCGGGCCAGTCCCGCGCGGGCGGGTTCCAGATCGGACTGAAGGGAGAGCGCCGCGCGGTATTGCTCGACCGCTTCGTCATAGCGTCCAAGGTGCATGAGACTGTCGGCCAAATTCTCGTGCGGGTAGGGGTGTTCGGGATTGGCCGCCACGGCTCTTTTGAAATCGTCGATCGCGGCGGCGTCGTCTCCGCCGGCCGTGTGGACGAGGCCCACGAAATCGTGGGCGACCCAGTTCTTCGGGTCGATCACCAGCGCGTGGGTGAACAGGTCGAGCGTACTTTGCCAGTAACTTTCCTGAAGCCAGGTGCAGACCGCCAGCAGCACGACCACCGCGACCGACGCGGGCATGAGCAGCGAGCGGAAACGCGGGAGGCGCTCAAGCAGATCCGCCGATCCCCAGACGACTGCAACAAACAGTCCGATGGACGGCAGGTACATGTACCGGTCGGCCATCGATTGCAGCCCCGCCTGAACGATCCCGCAGACCGGCACGAGCATCCCGAGGAACCACAGCCATCCGACCGCGAGATACGGCCGCTTTCGCGCCGCAACGATTGCAAAAAGAGTAATGGTGAAAACCAGAACCGCCGACGCGGCCGTCTGCCACGCGGGCCAGTGGCCCGGGTGTGGGTAGAAGACCGAGAGATCGACCGGCCGCACGGTCTTATCCAGGTAGCGCGGGACGGAAACGAACGCATTGGCGATGCGATCGGCAAGCTCCATCTTGCTGCCGCCAACCATCGCGCCACCTTGGCGTTGGAGCACGACCGTCCACACGGCGCTGATCGCGGCGAGTGCGAACAGGGGGATTTTTTCAATGATCAGGCGGCGGATGTGGCCGGGTATAGAGGGGGGTGAGGCGAGCCGATCGTCCGACGGTGCGGGGCGCAGTCGGCCCAGCGGCCAGTAATCAAGCAGCAGCAGCACGAACGGCAGCGTCACCAGCATCGTCTTGGACATCAGCCCCAGTGCGTACATTGCAACGACCAGCAGGTAACGACGCGCCGACGGCCCTCGGCAATACCGGGCGTAGGCGATGAGCGTAAGAAGAAAAAACGTTGCCGACAGAACGTCCTTGCGCTCCGCGATCCAAACAACGGACTCCACCCGCAAAGGATGAAACGCGAACAGGGCGGCGACGGCGGCGCTGCGCCAGCGGCTGCCGGTGAGCATCCGCAGGAGAACGAAGACCAGAGCGGCGTTTATCGCGTGCAGCGCGGCGCTCGTCGCGTGATGCCCGCCGCCATTCATGCCATAAAGCTCGCAGTCGAGCATGTGGCTCAGCCACGTGACGGGGAGCCAGTTGGCGAACGTGGTTGTGGTGAAAGCCCATTTCACGCCAACCGGAGTCAGGCCATGCCGCACGACAGGATTTGCGGTGACGTATTCCGGGTCATCGTAATCGACAAAGCCGAAGGAGAACGTCTGGACGTAAAGAAGCAATGAGCCAAGGGCGAGCGCGGCGGCGATGATGGCATCGCCCGTTTTCCCCGCGGGGAGCACCAGGCGCGGGACGGGCGAGGGTTGTTCGGCCACGCTGGCTCGCGCCGGACCGTTCGCCCGGCGGGCAGAAGGCGTGCGCGGGGGATGTCGGCGCCTGGAAGATCCCATCCTCACCCGCCCGTCGTCGCGAGCCGGCGGGCGACGTATTCACGTACCAGAGGTATTTTGGACTTCAAGACCAATGCTCCCGCACGATCCGGATCGGCGGCCACGAGGGGCTCAATCCCGTACCAGATCATCAACGGCAAATTCTGATCGGCCCCATCATCATGCCCGATCAGTCCCTCGGCGACGGGCCATCGCTGCGCGATTGGTAGCCTTTGCAGGCCCGAAGCGAGCGCCAATCGCACCACCGGCGAAGCGTCATTCGTCGCCAGTCCCGAAAGCCGATTGAGCAAACTCTCCGATGCGTGACGATCTTCCAGCGCCAGCCGCACGGCCCACGCCCGCACGTATTCCTGCGGGCTTCCCAGCAATTCCAACGTGAGCGGCTCGCCGACTCCGCCCGTGGCATGAAGCGCCCAGAGCCCACGGAGCTGGCGGGAAACGTCCGGGTTTTCCTTAAGGGCCTCGAGCAATGCGGGGCGGGTGGAAGGGTCAAGCACGCCCGCCGCGGCGCGCTCCTGCAACACCCGGCGGGCGTGGCGCACCCACCAGTCATTCTTGTGCCATTGCATTGCGACCAATTCCGCATCACTACGGCCGGCGACGTCCGCCTTCACAGCGGCGGGCGTGCCGTAGGTGATTTTGTAGATGCGTCCGTTCGTGCGGTCGACGGTCGCGTAGTTGTGGCATTCGCCGGTGTCGGTCCAGTCGGAAACGTAGACGCCTCCGTCGGGGCCGTAGGCGAGGTTGAGCCCGCGGAACCAGGGGTCGTTGGCGAGCAGGAAGTCATGGCCGTGACGGGCGACGTATCCGGAGCCTTTGTGCTCCAGGAGGTCGTCATTCACACGATTGCCATGGATGTTGCACATGAAGACGTTGTTGCGGTAGGTGTCGGGCCAGTTGTCGCCCAGGTAGACCATGCACCCGGCGTGGGCATGGCCCCCGCCCGCCTGGCTGTGAGAGTCGCCGGCGCGCGAGGTAGTCCAGTCGCCCCCTGCCCAGTGGATGTGGTCCGCGCATCCGCCAATGAGGCCGAAGGATTCCTTGTCGAGGTCTTCGCCGTACATGCGTTGGTAATGCGCGCCGGGAATGATGTGCCAAAGATGACTGATGACGCAGTTGGTGATGAACGCCTGCCCGTAGTCGTCGAAATCGAGGCCCCAAGGGTTGGTGGTGCCGCTGGCGACGACTTCGAATTCATGGCGGGTCGGATGGTAGCGCCAGACGCTGCAATTCAGCTTGGTGCGCTGGGAATCAGCCGCGCCGGGTTTTCCGACATTGGAGGTGGCGAGGATCCCATGGCACCCCCAGAGCCAGCCGTCGGGGCCCCAGGTGAGGCGATTGACGATGTTGTGCTTCGCATCGAGGGTCCATCCGTCGAGCATCACCTGCGGCTCGCCGGCGCGGGTGTTGTCGTCCTTGGCGAACGGAACAAACAGCAATTTCGGCGCGGACAGAACCCAGACGCCGCCAAAGCCGATCTCAAGGCCCGAGAGGTTGACGATGTGGTCGAGGAAGACTTTCTTGTTAGCGAAGTGGCCGGAGCCGTCGTCTTCAAACACCAGGATGCGGTCGCGGCCCGGCTTCGCCGGGTCCTTCTGCCACTCCGGGTAGGAATTGCACTCCGCGACCCAGACGCGTCCGCGGTCGTCGAAGGCGAAAGCGATCGGCTGCACGACATCAGGCTCGCCGGCGAACAGCGTGGCGCGGAAGCCGTGGGGTAATGTCATGCGTAGCGGGGCCTGATCCGCGGGAAGCGGCCCGCCCGCCGCGAGGGCGAGGGACGGAAGAAAGAGAAACGCCGCAAGCGGCAGGGCGGTGCGCATCAATAACCTCTGTTTGGGCGACCGACATACACTCCGGTAGTGCTTCAGGAATGTCAATCCGACCGGAGTTTCGCCGCTTGGCAAACTGATTGCTAGAGGTATCTTGTTGGGCATGTCCAACCGCTGCGTATCCGCGATCGTATTGGCGCTTTTCGTTGCCTTCTGCGGCATCATTCCCGCGCCCGCGCGCGGCGCGACGCAGCAGCAGATTGAGAAGGCGGTTCAGAAGGCCAAAGAGGTTATTTATAAGGCGCAGAACAAAGAGGGGAACTGGGAGAGTTCCCCCAAAGTCCTCGGCGACGGCAATTCCGAAACCACCGGCCGGCAGTGGGGCGGCCTGACCGCAATCGCCACCTATGCCCTGCTCGCGGCGGGCGAGCCGCGCACCGACCCGCGCGTGGCCAGCGGCATTGAATTCCTCAAGCACGCCGAGATGAAAGGCATCTACGCGGTCGGCCTGCGCTGCCAGGTGTGGCTGCTTTTGGGCGAGGATAGGAGCATTAAGCCCTTTCTCCGTCGCGACGCCGACATCCTCCTGGGCACCCTCTACAAGAAGGGCCCGGACACGGGCTTTTTTTCATATTACTACGACAAAGGCCCGCAGCCGCTCGACTATTCCGATCACAGCGTCAGCCAGTACGGCGTGCTCGGATTATGGGCGCTGGAGCAGGGCGGCATCGATATTCCCGAAGGCACCTGGCGCATGATGGACCTGGCCTGGCGCAAGCATCAGAACACCGACGGCGGCTGGTCCTACCGGTACTCGCCAACCGACCCGTTGGCCATTTCGACGCCGCCCATGACCGCGGCGGGGGTCGCAAGCCTCTTCATCACCCAGGACTACACCCAACCCGACGCCGGCAACTGCCACAACAACCTCGGCAACGAGAACATCGAACGCGGCCTCAACTGGATCGACGCGCACATTCACGACGTTCTCGAAACCAGCAATTTCTACTGCATGTACGGCATCGAGCGGATCGGCGTGGCCAGCGGCCGCAAGTATTTCGGCACCTCCGACTGGTACCAGCGCGGCGCAGAGGCGCTCATCAAGTCGCAATACGACGACGGCACCTGGGGCAGATTACAGGACACGTGCTTCGTGCTCCTGTTCCTCACTCGCGGCCGCGCGCCGGTGCTGATGAACAAGCTCCAGTACGAGAACGTCGGCCTCACCGGCCGCGCGCTCGAAGGCCCCTGGAATGAGCGGCCCCGCGACTGCGCCAACCTGGCCCGGTGGATGGGCCACAATCTCGAACGCGACCTCAACTGGCAGATCGTCAACCTGAAAGTCGCACCCGAAGACCTGCACGATGCGCCCATCCTTTACATCAGCGGCAGCGACGAACTCCGGCTCTCGGACAAGGACGTCGCCAACCTACGCACCTACGTGGAACAAGGCGGCATGATCGTGGCCAACGCCGACTGCGGCAAAAAGCCGTTCGCCGACAGCGTCCTAAAACTCGGCGCCAAGCTTTTCCCGAACTACGCCTTCCGCGAACTGGAGGCGACGCACCCGATTTACACCAATCAGCCCTATCCCTCAGTCAACTGGAAAAGCCACCCATCGGTCCTGGGCCTGAGCAACGGCGTGCGCGAGCTGGTGGTGCTGGTGCCCCAGGCCGACCTCTCCCGTGCCTGGCAGATGCGCCACGACAAGCTAAACCCGGACGCGTATCAGCTGGGCGCCGACATCTTCATCTACGCGTTCGACAAAAAGAACTTGCGCTACCGCGGCGACACGACAGTCGTGAAGAGCGACCCCAAGATCATCGCCGACAAAACCGTCCGCGTCGCCCGCCTGATGGCCGGCGACAATCCCGACCCGGAGCCGGGTGGTTGGCCACGACTCTCAGCGATCCTCCACAATCAATTCCACACAGATTTGATCGTCAAGCCCGTGCGCCTGGGCGAGGACAAGCTCGCGGACTTCAAAGTCGCCCATCTGACGGGAACCACAAAGCTGACACTCACCCCCGAGCAGCGGGCGCAGCTCGTGGCGTTCGTGTTGCACGGCGGCACGCTGGTGATCGATGCGGCAGGGGGGTCCAGGGAGTTCGCGGAATCGGCGAGCGCTGAGTTGAAGCAGATGTTCAGTGCCGAGGCTTCCCGCCTCAATGTGGCACTTCCGCCGTACAGCCCACTCTACACGCTTCCCGAGGCGCCGCTCGAGTCCGTCTCCTACCGGAGCTTCATGCGCAAGGCATTAGGCGGAGACTCGAAATCCCCCCAAGTGAGGGCCATCGATCACGGCGGCAGGATGGCAGTCTTCTTCAGCCGCGAAGACATCTCCGCCGGCCTGGTCGGTGAATCCGTGGACGGAATCTCCGGCTACAGCCCCGACTCCGCCGTCGGGATCATGCGGAATATCCTGCTGTATGCGGGGAAGAAGTAAGGGGCGGTCAAATTGGAAGATGGAGGACAGAGGATGGAAGATGGCAGTTCAGCGCCATCTTCCATCCTCTGTCCTCCATCCTCGCTGCTCTGCATTCTGCACTCTTCACTCTGCACTTCTGCCCTCGTCCTCCGGTTCGGGTGATGCCGCCCAATATCCCAACAGCACTCCCGCGCACCCCAAGCTCGCGTAATCAAGGGGCAGCACGCGCGTGAGCGGCGCGAAGATGTTGCGCTCGGGGTCCACCGATCCGAACTCAATTCCCGCGGGCATGAAATACCCCGCCGCGTATCCGAGCACGCCCACCACCAACGGCGCGGCCCAATACCAACGCGCCGCGCGGACGTCGGCAAACCACGATTCGGCGATCGCCGTCGCCACCAGGCCGGCGATGAACACGCTGGTCAGCACTTGTTTCTTCTGGCTCGTCGCGCTCAGGAGGAGCAACAGCACGGCCATGATCGCCGCCTGCGCCAGAATCGCGGTGAGCACCGACCCGCGCTCCGTGCCTTTCTCTTTTTCCTCCGGCATCGCAAGCAGCAGGTGCTGTTGCCGGGCCCAGAGCCAGTTCCAGAGTCCGCCGATCACGGCAAACAGAATCGTCAGCTCCCCGAGCATCTGAATGAAAACCCACTTGCCCTGCCCGAACGTATCGGCGCGAAAAAAGACGTATTCCGCCGGCCCCCCGCGCACCGACCAGTTGGCCAGCCCCGCGACAGCCGTCATCAGCCCCGCGAGGAACCACCGCCGCCTCAGAACGAGCGTCCCGAGACCCGTGCACGCCACGAGAAGCGACAGACCGACGACGAGCGCTCCCGCCTGCGGCCCCGGCGGTTGCAACAGCACGCCGCGGAATTTGGGTTCGCTGGGAACGTGCATCGCCTTCGCCACCGCGTTGAAGATCAGGCACGAAACCACCGCGGTCAGAATCACCATCGCTTGCGTAACCCGCCGCGGCCCAAAAATGGACGCGTCCGCGGGATCAACAGGGGGATCGATGGGATGATCGGAATCGGCGAGCGGTTCAGTCATGATGGGAGCAACCCCGAATTCATCGGCCACAGCATCTGTTGCCGATTAACCAAACTATTTCCTAACAATGGTCCGCTGCGTACAATGTATTGTGCAAGACGCGGCAGCGGACTCATGCGGGGCCAACCTATTGCGATAGGGCCCGCAAACGGACGTTAGCACATTCAAATGTCTTCTGCCACCGCGACCCATTGGGAGCCTTTTGAACACGCCGACCCTATTCCGCGAGCTTCCTGATCCGCCCCCGGAGCCGGCGGAGCCGCGGCATCCCGGGCCGTTCGCGGCGGTCGCCATCGAGCAGAGCATCGACCGCACCCTCGACTACGCCGTCCCACCGGCACTTGTGGCATCGCTCAAAGTCGGCCAGCGCGTTCGTGTCCCGCTGGGCAAGGGTAATCGGCCCGCCTTCGGGTACGTCATCTCGATCCGCCCCGAATCGTCCTACCCGCGCATCAAGCGGATGCTCAACATCGACGACGAGCGCGTCCTCGTGCCTCCAAAGCTGATGGAACTGGCCCGGTGGATGAGCCGCTATTACTGCTCGCCGCTGGGGAGCGTTTTGGAGACCGTCCTGCCTGCGGCGGTGCGGAAGAAAGTGGGACTCGGCTATTCGCAGATCGTCCGCCTGGCGATGGAGCGCGAGCAGGTGCAGGCGATCCTCGAGAAAACCCGCGCCCCCAAACGCCGCTCGATCCTCGCGCGGTTGTTGCAATTGCAACCGGACGAATCGATCGACATCGTCCGCCTATCGGGCGAATCCGGCGCGAGCGTCCCGACCGTCCGCAAGCTCGTCCGTCTGGGCCTGATCACCGTCACCCCCGAGGTGGACCTGCCGCGGCTCACCGCCGACATGCAACCCTCGGCGGGCGACGAGCCCGACATCGCCCTCAACGAAGACCAGCAAAAAGTCTACGACGCGCTCCTCCCCCGCGTCGTCGATGGCGGCTTCTCCGTCAGCCTCCTGCTGGGCGTCACCGGCAGCGGCAAAACCGAAGTCTACCTCCAGTGCATCCGCCAGGCCGTGAACCGCGGCAAGCGGGCGATCGTGCTCGTCCCCGAGATCGCCCTGACGCCGCAAACCGTCCGCCGATTTACCGCGCGGTTCAAAAGCGTCGCCATCCTCCACAGCGGCCTCACCGCTACCGAGCGTCACCGCTTCTGGCAGCAAATTTCCCTGGGCCACGCGCAAGTCGTCGTCGGTGCCCGCTCCGCCGTCTTCGCCCCCATTCCGGACCTGGGCGTGATCGTCGTCGACGAAGAACACGAAGCCAGCTACAAGCAGGACACCGCCACGCGCTACCACGGCCGCGACGTAGCCATTAAGCGCGCCCAAATCGAAGGCGTGCCGATCCTGCTGGGAAGCGCGACCCCGTCGCTGGAGACGTACTATCGCGTGCAGGCGAGGGAAGGGGGAGCAGAGGACGCGGGGACACGGGGACGCGGGGACGCGGGGACGGGAAAAGGCGACGCGGGGAGGGATGGAGTGGAGGAGGCGGAGATGGTGGGACGCGGGGACGGGGGGAGGGAGATGACAGGCGAGAGGACTGGGGGGGAGGGCGACTGCAAATTGGAAACTGCAAATTGCAAAGTGCAAATTGACAGCCAAGCCCCCCCGGCCGCCCCTCAATTTGAAATCTCAAATTTGAAATCTGAAATTCGCACTCCCTCCCTCCCCGCGTCCCCGCGTCTCCCCGTCTCCGCGTCCTCCGCCCTCTCCCTCCCCGCGTCCCCGCGTCCCCGTGTCCCCGCGTCCTCCTCCCCCTCGGCGTCACCGTATTCCCTTCTCCACCTCCCTCGCCGCGTCCGCGGCTTGCAGATGCCGCATGTCGAGTTGGTGGACATGAAGGTCGAGAACAAATTCCGCCGGGGCGTGCATCTGCTCTCGCAGCGGCTC